>CABUSL010000081.1 GCA_902494295.1 uncultured Collinsella sp. | reverse complement strand
TAAAGCCCGTCAACTGCTCCATGAGCTCCATGGAGGCCACGAACACAGGAACCGGACCCGCGCCCTCGCGCACAACCAGGCGCTCGAACAACGGCATCATCTGGTCGAGCCAGCGTTCACCCAAAAGAAAGCTCACCGGCTGATATCCGGCACGCACGGCACGCTCGATGACCTTGGCGCTCTCCGCAATAAAGATGCCCTTTTGCGGCTCCAGCACGCAGCGCAGCTCGCGCTCGGTCAGTCGCACGTAGGCATCGAGCCGCTCGTTCTCGAGCGAATCGATTCGCAGCACCTCAACGGCATCAGTCATAGTAGCCAGCCCGCACCCTTCTTTACAGCATATCTATACCAAACGAGGCGACGCCAAGCGCCGCCCCATGCATTCAATCAAACCGATGATAGCGTTCACGCCAGGCGATTTACGCCTCAACGCGACGATACGTCACGAACTCATAATCGACACCCTCATCGCCCTCGCCCGAGGCAATCGTGGCAACCCCTTCGCGCCGCGCAACTTCCCACGCAGGATCAGCGTCCAAGTCAGGAAAGTACGTGTCCACGGCATGGGTGCAATGGTTATGCGTGACCTCGGCCTCGACGCAGTACGGCAAAAATTGCCGATAGACATCGCCACCGCCAATCACCCAGGCAACGGGCTCTTCGGCAACCGCAGCGAGCGCCTCGTCGATGCTATGCACCACGTCGACGCCCTCGACCACAAAATCCTCGTCGCGGGTGAGCACGATATTGCGGCGGTTCTTGAGCGGACGCCCGCCGGGAAAACTCAGCAGCGTCTTGCGCCCCATAATGACCGGGCAACCCTTGGTGCACGCCACAAAATGGCGCATATCGGCACGATTGGACACCACCATGTCGCCCTCGCACCCAATGCCCCAATCGTCACACACGGCGACGATGGCAGATAGCTTACACGTCATAAGCACCACCTACACCGCAATGGGAATATTCTTGACCTGCGGACCATGTTCGTAGCCCTCCACAATCAGGTCGTCGGTCGTAAACGCATAGAAATCGTGCACGTCGGGGTTAAGCGTTACCTTGGGCGCCGCAAACTGCGGACGCTCGATAAGCTCGCGGACGATATCGACATGACGGTCGTAAATGTGGGCATCGGCAATCACATGCAGCAGCTCACCGGGAATCATATCGACCGACTGCGCGACCATCATCAGCAAGATGGCGTACTGGCACACGTTCCAGTTGTTCGCGGCCAAAATGTCCTGGCTGCGCTGGTTGAGAATCATGTTGAGCGTGGGCTTGTCGTCCTGCGGGCGCTGCGTGACGTTATAGGTCACGCTGTAGGCGCACGGATACAGGTGCATCTCGGACAGGTCGCTAAACACGTACGTGTTGGTCATGATACGGCGGCTGTACGGCGTGTGCTTGAGGTCGTACAGCACGCGGTCCATCTGGTCGAAATCGCCCTCGGCATAGTGGCTCTTCTGGCCAATCTGATAGCCGTAGGCCTTGCCGATGGAACCGGTCTCGTCAGCCCATTCATCCCAGATATGGCTGTTGAGGTCATGCACGTTATTGGACTTCTTCTGATAAATCCACAGAATCTCGTCCATGGCAGACTTAAGCGCCGTACGACGCAGGGTGAGCGCGGGGAACTCCTCGCGTAGGTCGTAGCGCGCCGTGACGCCGAAGTTTTTAATGGTATAGGCAGGGGTGCCGTCCTCCCACACCGGGCGGACCTTTTGGCCCTCGGTGGTGGTGCCATGGTCCAGAATATCGCGGCACATGGTTACAAACTGTTGATCAGCTTTGCTCATTGACCCTCCCGTCAGTCGCCTATAAGCGAGATTTATTGTAGCCCAGGCATACTCGACCCCACAGCCCTAACATAAGCGTTATTTTCTGACATATGCCAGAAATATCTTGCGCTTAACGACCAACGCGCTATTCTATTGTTGACATATGTCAGATAAGGAGTGTACATGGCAGGAAGACGCGAAAAATTGCGCCGCGTCGGGATCATCCCCGAATATCGCGGTTTTACCCCCGACGGCCTTGCCAGCGGAGACGCCATCGACATGACGGTCGACGAGCTCGAGGTCCTGCGCCTCTGTGACCTGGAAGGGCTCAATCAGGAGGAAGTCGCCCAGCACATGGGTATCGCTCGTGCCACCGTGGCTGCTATCTGCAGCCGCGCGCATCGCAAGGTGGCCAATGCGCTGGTCAACGGACGAGCGCTCGTCATCGAGGGCGGCAATATCGTGTACTCCCCCATCACTACAACGACGGCCGCATGGCCAGCAAAGGAGGTCGGCACCATGAGGGTGGCAACGACGTACGACAACGGCAACATCTTTATGCACTTTGGCCGCAGCGAGCAGTTCAAGATCTATGACATCCAGGACGGCAAGGTGCTCAACGAGCAGGTCGTAGGCACCGGCGGCACCGGTCACGGCGCCCTGGCGGGTCTGCTTGCCAACGGTGGCGTTGACACGCTCATCTGCGGCGGTATCGGCGGCGGCGCCATCAACGCGCTCGCCCAGGCCGGCATCACGGTCTATGCCGGCGCCCAAGGCAGCTGCGACGCCTGCGTCGAGGCCCTCATTGCCGGCACGCTCGCACAGAACGGCGAGGCCACGTGCGGCTGCCACGACCATGACCACGGCCACGCCCATGAACATGGCGAGTCCTGCAGCTGCCACGGCCATCACGAGCACGACGGGCACGAGGGCTGCGGCTGCCATTAGCGGCAAGCACTTCGACGTCAGTATGCTTCCACACGCGCAACAAGCTTCGAGCGAACGGCGAAGGCCGCCCGGAATACGATCCAGGCGACCTTCGCCATACACGACTCAACCAGTCGTTACTTCTTATTACGCATCAGCGCTTCCATCTGGCGCAGCAGATCCATATCGGACTTGGGGCCGCCCGTTCCCAGGCCGCCCAGGCCACCCATGCCGCCCAGGCCCATGGCATCCAGACCGGGAATATTGGGCATGCGCATCTTTTTGCCCTTCTTACCCTTCTTGCCCTTCTTGCCGCCGGCCTGTGCCTGATTGGCCATCGAGCGCATGCGGCCCATCATCTTGTTCATCTCGCCCCACTGCTTCATAAGGCTATTGACCTCGGTGGGGGTCACGCCGGCGCCCTTGGCAATGCGGGCACGGCGCTGGCCGTTGATGATGGAGGGACGAAGGCGCTCCTCCTTGGTCATCGACATGATGATGGCCTCGTTCTTATCGAAGATGCCCTCGTCCAGGTTGCCGCCCATCTGGTTGAGCGCACGCTGGCCGCCGGGGAGCATGCCCAGGATGCCCTTCATGCCGCCCATCTTCTTGACGGCCTTCATCTGGTCGAGCATGTCGTTCATGGTGAAGCCCTCGCGCAGCATGCGCTCGGCAGCCTCGAGCTGCTCGGCGTCGGCCGCCTCCTGGGCCTTCTCGATAATGCCGACAACATCACCCATGCCCAAGATGCGCTTGGCCATGCGGTCGGGGTAGAACGGCTCCAGCGAATCGGGCTTCTCGCCCATGCTCACGAACTTGATGGGCTTGCCGGTCACCTGGCGCACGGAAAGCGCGCCGCCGCCACGGGCATCGCCGTCGAGCTTGGAGATGATCACGCCGTCAAAGTCGGTGCGCTCGGCGAAGGTCGAGACGACATTGACAATATCCTGGCCGGTCATGGCATCGACGACCATCAGCACCTGATCGGGCTTGACGGCCTTCTTGATGTCCACGGCCTCCTGCATCATCTGCTCGTCGATCTGCAAACGACCGGCGGTATCGACGATGACCACATCGCGCAGGTGGTCGACGGCCTCCTGGATGGCACCCTTGGCAATGTCGACCGGGTGCGCGCCGTCACCGCGGAAGACCGGCACGCCGATCTCGCCACCGAGCGTGGCCAGCTGGTCGGCAGCGGCGGGACGGTAGACGTCGCACGCGGCGAGCAGCGGCGAGCGGCCCTGCTTCTTGAGCAGGTAGGCCAGCTTTACGGCCGCCGTGGTCTTACCGGAGCCCTGCAGGCCCACGAGCATGATGACATTGGGAATGCGATTGCTAAAGACGAGCTTGCTCTCGGTTGAGCCGAGCATCTCGGTGAGCTCGTCGAGCACGATCTTGACGACGTTTTGCGCCGGCGACAGCGACTCCATGACCTCGGCGGTCATGCAGCGCTCCTTGGTCTTGGCGACGAACTCCTTAACGACCTTGAAGTTAACGTCGGCCTCGAGCAGCGCCATGCGAATATCGCGCATGGCCGAGGTGATATCGGCCTCGGTCAGCTTGCCCTTGCCGCGCAGGCGGTCAAATGTGTCGTTGAGGCGATCGCTCAGGGAATCAAACACTAGTCACTCCTTAATTGGACTCGCCCACCAGGGCGCGGCAGAAATCTTTGGCATTGAACTCCTGCAGGTCATCGACCTGCTCGCCCACGCCCACGCGCAGGATCGGGAGCTTGAGTTTCTCGGCCACCGCCATGGCGATACCGCCCTTAGCCGTGCCGTCGAGCTTAGTCATGATAATACCGTCCAGGCCCAGTGCCTCGTTAAACTCGAGCGCCTGGTTCAGACCGTTCTGGCCCGTTGCGGCATCGATCACGAGCACGACATAGACGGGCATGGGGCCGGTGGCCATATTGGCGGCGCGCTTACGGGTCACATTGACCACCTTGGCAAGCTCGCGCATGAGCTCGGGGCTCGTGTGCAGACGACCGGCGGTATCGATGAGCACCAGGTCGCTGCCGCGCCTGTCGGCCTCGTCGAGCACGTCGTAGCAAACACTTGCCGGGTCGGAGCCGCGGTCGCGCTTGATGACGGGGACGCCAGCGCGCTGGCCCCACACATCGAGCTGCTCGATAGCGGCAGCACGGAAGGTATCGGCCGAACCGATCACGACGTTCTTGCCGCGGGCGGCCATGGCGCTCGCGATCTTACCGACCGTCGTGGTCTTGCCGGCACCATTAATGCCCACAAACAGCACGCAGCTCGGCGTATCGGAGAACGGATCGCGCTCGATGGGCACAAAGTGCTGCTCAAGCTGCTCGGCCAGGGCGCGACGGAGTTGCGGAGCGGTCTTGAGGTTCTTCTTGGCCGCGGCATCGCGCAGGTCATCGGAGACCTGAATGGCCACCTCGGCACCCATGTCACCCATGACGAGGGTGTCCTCAAGGTCCTCCCAAAAGTCCTCGTCGACCTCGCCGCCAAAGTAAAAGACCTCGTTGAGGGCCTCGCGGCTGCGCTCAAGTCCGCGCGAGAGAGCATCGAAGAATCCCATTATGCATTCACGACCTTTCCGGTTTCGCGATCGAGTTTTTGCGAGACGACGCGACTGACGCCGTCGGCTTGCATCGAGACGCCATAGAGGACGTCAGCGTCCTCCATAGTACGGCGCTGATGCGAAATGACCAAGAGCTGCGTATCGGAACGCAACACATCGAGCGCGCCGATGAGCTTGGACAGGTTGGCGTCATCGAGTGCCGCCTCGACCTCGTCCAGCACATAGAACGGCACCGTGCGCGTGCGGTACACGGCAAAGAGCAGGGCGAGCGCCGTCAGACTCTTCTCGCCGCCCGACATGAGCATCATCTTGGTGATGCGCTTGCCGCGCGGCTGCGCCACGACCTCGATACCCGTCTCGGCAGGATGCTCGGGATCGGTCATCTCCAGATGAGCCTGGCCGCCCGGGAAGAGCATAGCGAAGATCTCGCGGAAGTTCGCGTCGACCTTCTCAAACGTCACCAGGAACGCCTTGCGCATCTTGCGATCAATGGCCACCGTGATCTTGGTGAGCGCCTTGCGCGCGCTCTCCAGATCGGCCAGCTGCTCCTCGATGTAGTCGGCGCGGCGCTTGAGCTGCTCGTACTCCTCCATGGCAACTTGGTTAACGGGACCAAGGTTGTTGATCTGGCGCACAAGCTGGTTGAGTTCGCGCTCGGCGGCATCGCGATCGGTGGGCGCGGGAAGCATGAGCGCTTCCTCGAGTACCGTGGTGCCATCGGCGGTAATGGCCTTAATGGCGGCCTCTACCTGCACCTCGAGCTTGCCACGCGCGACCTTGAACTCGTTTTGCGTGGCGGAGGCGGTATCGACCCGCTCCTTGGCGCGAGAGACCTCTGCCTTGGCGTCCTCGATGGTCTTCTTGAGCGAAGCGGAATCCGCCTCCTCCAGAGAGGCCTGGTCACGCAGGCGCGCTGCCCAATCCGACGCGCGTTCCAACAGGGCAGAATAGCGTTCGTGCATGGGATCGACGCGCAGGCGCAGCAGCTCGAGCGAGCGCGAGGCTTGGCGTGTTCCGCGGATACGGCGGTCGATGCCCTCCAGACGATGCTCCAGATCGGGCACACGGCCCTTCAGAGAACGAAGACGCTCGCTCGTCTGGGCCAGACGCACCTTGGCATCGGCGAGCTTGCCGGCAGCCTCGGAGTCGTCGCGACGCACGCGGTCGAGCTCGTCGTTGGCTTCGGCAATCTGCAAGCCCAGATCGCTTGCCTGCGCACGGGCCTCGTCACGCGAACGGGTGAGCTCGTCCACGCGCGGGCGCGCGGCGCGAACGGCCTCGGAGGCCTGCTCGCGGCGCTTGGAAATACGCACGCGCTCGACCTCGGCGTTGTTGGCGCTCTGCTCTAGGCGGCCGATCTCGGACAGCAGGGAGCGGCGCTCACCCTCAAGGCGGGCAATCTCTCCGGCGGCATCGCCCTCGGCGGCACGAGCCTCCTCGACGGCCGCATTGGCCTCCACGACCTGATCCGACACATGCTCAAACACGGCAGCCAGATCGGGCTCCAGGCCCTCCAGCTCGCGAATGCGGCGCTTGCGCTCCAGAGCACCCGACGCCTCGCCGGCATCGAGGCCCACACGCACCAGGCCGCCACAGCTTACGCGGGCGCCATCGGGAGTCACGTAGGTCACACCGTCAACGACAGGCGCAGCCAGCGCGCCAGCCAAGTCATCGACCACGTAATAGCCGCCGAGCAGCGCCTCGACGACGGGTCCGTAGCCTGCGCGCACGGACAGACGATCAACCAGGCGGGTACCGGCAGCGCCCTCAGCGGCGGTAGAGCCGCTCACGCCGCGCGCCACCAGCAGCGCCTCGCCTGAGGCCTTCTTCTGGCCCAGAGCCGCACGACCGGCACGCTCAAGCGTGGCGGCGTCATCAAACAGCAGCGCATCGATATCGCCGGCGAGCAATTGCTCAACCAGGCCCTCAAGCTCGCGCGGGGCCTCGAGCACGTCGCCCAGACGACCCAAGACATCGTCGCCGAGCGCGCCCACCAGACGGCTCACGAGCGGCGAGCTGTCGGCCATGCGGGCATCGAGTTTCTTTTGGCTGGCAAGCTCCGAGCGCACCTCGGAGAGCTCGTTGCGCGCTTCACTCTCGCGGGCACGCAGGTCCTTCAGGGTCGCGCGTGCCGCCTCGGTGGCCTCACGCGCATCGACCTGAGCCTGGCGCGCTTCCTCAAGAGCGCCCTCGAGCTCCTCGGCGCGGTCGCGACGGCTCTCGAGCGAGGCCGTGACCTCCTCGAGCTGCTCGTCAATCTGCTCCAGGCGCGAGGCATACATGTTGTCCTCGACCTCGGCATTGCTCAAGGAATCCTTCACCTTGGCGAGCTCGAGCGCGGCGTTATCGGCCACGCGCTGCACATCGCGTTGCTCACGCGTAAGCTGCGAAATCTGATTGTCGAGCGCCACGCGCCGCTCGTGGAGTTCAGCGGCAGCAGGACCAGCGGCGTCAACGTCCTCCTGGGCCTGCATGTGCGCGCCGGTCACTTCCTCAAGCTGCACACGCGCGTCCTCGAGCTCCTCGACCACGCGACGACGCTGATGCTCGGAGCTCGAAATCTGCCCGCGCATGTCGGACAGGCGCGACACCATGTTGTGACCCTTTTCCTCGAGCAGGCGCAAATCGGAGTTAATGCGGCCGACCACGTCTTGCATATGGCGGCGCTGCTCGCCCAGATCGCCCACAAAAAGGCCCTTTTCCTCGAGCATGACCTGGAGCTTCTCGAGCTCGCGCTCCTTTTCGCCCAAGCGGTACTGCGCAAGCTCAAGCTCGGCAGCGCCCTCCTTGGAGCGGCTCTCCAGGTCGTTCCACTGCGACTGCAGCGAACGCAGCTCATCGACGGCCAGCATCTGCGTAAGCTCGTTCGCGCGCGAGGACAACTCTTTGTACTTGCGCGCGCGATCGACCTGACGCTCCAGCGGTCGCAGCTGACGGGCGATTTCCTTATTGATGTCGCGGGCACGCGTCAGGTGCTCGTCCATCGACTTAATCTTTTTGAGCGCACGCTCCTTGCGGCGCTTGTGCTTGGAGATGCCAGCGGCCTCCTCGATAAGGGCGCGGCGCTCCTCGGGGCGGCTCTGTAAGATGGCGTCGAGTTTGCCCTGGCTGATGATGGAATGTGTATCCTTGCCCAGGCCCGAATCGTGCAGGATGTCCTGAATGTCCATCAGGCGGCACGGACTCGAGTTGATGAGGTACTCGCTTTCGCCCGAGCGATACATGCGTCGGGTGATGGCGACTTCATCAAAGTCGACGGGCAGCATATGGTCCGAGTTATCGAGCACCAGCGTGACCTCGGCCACACCCACCGGCTTGCGAGCCGACGAGCCCGAGAAGATGACGTCCTCCATGGCCTGGCCGCGCAGCTGCTTGGCGCTCTGCTCGCCCAGAACCCACAGAATCGAGTCGGAGATGTTCGATTTTCCCGAGCCGTTGGGACCGACGATGACGGTCAGGCCCGGCTCAAATGACATATGGGCGCGGTCGGCAAACGACTTGAACCCTTTGAGCGTGAGGGACTTGAGATACACGGTTCCTCGCTTAAACAGGCTTCTTGTTGAGAATCACGCCGTTGGTGGTGTAACCCATGCGGTCGAGCGCTTCGAGCGCGGCGGCTCCCTCGGCTTCCTTCTTTGAGGAGCCGGAGCCGCGACCCTGACGAATACCATCGATCAACACCACGGCGGTAAAGGTGGGCGCATGCGCCGGGCCCTCGGAGCCAACGAGCTTATACGCCGGGGGCTCGTGACCGTCGGCTTGCACACACTCCTGCAAAAACGACTTGGGGTTCGCAGGATGCTCGGCACGCTCGGAAGCCAAATGCGGCTTAAGCGTACGGTGAATGAACTCAGCCGCGGCATCCCAGCCGGCATCTAGGTACAACGCGCCCACGAGCGACTCATAGACGTTCTCGAGCGCCGAGTGCAGGCCGCGCGCACCGGTACCGGTCTCGGAGGCACCAAAGATGATGATGTCGTCGATGCCCAGCTCGTGAGAAACCTCGGACAGCGTAGCGCCCGAGACAAGCGACACCTTCAGGCGCGTGAGCTTGCCCTCGTCAAACTCCGGATAGGACTCAAACAGGGAGCGTGCGACCACAGCGCCCAAAATGGAATCGCCCAAGAACTCAAGGCGCTCATAGCTGGCAGAGACCGGCTGGCCCTCGACGGCCGAGGGATGCGTGAGCGCCGCGCGCAGCAGCACCTTATTATTGAACTCATGGCCCAGAATCTCCTGGGCGCGCGTAAGTCGTTCAGACAAAGCCAAGACCTAGGCCTCCCTGGCGTTTTCGATCGCGTCGACGGCGTCGG
>CABUSL010000080.1 GCA_902494295.1 uncultured Collinsella sp. | reverse complement strand
TACAGCCTCATGCGCGCATAAACGGCGTTCAAATTGGTCCCGGGCCCCACCGTTTTGAGAGCTTATGGCGGTTCTGCCGTCGTCCTAGTCAAACAAACTCGGCATGTCGTTTTCTTTCATGAGGGCACCGGCAGAAGGCAGGCTCTGCGCGGTGAACTTCTCGGCCGAGACGCCGGCGCCAAGGATTTCCTCGGTCGTGCCGACGGTGGTGACCGAGCGGCCCTTCTTGGCCGTAAAGGCCTGGACGCCCTGCGTGTTGGTGGTCGTCTTGGTCTTGAGCAGCGACGTGTTGAAGTTCATCAAACGATAGTCGCTCGAGACCAGCGCGATGTCGCGATCTTCCTTGAGCACCTGGGCATACAGCAGCTTGCTGCCACCGTAGATGGCGTTCTTGAGGCGCTTGCGGTTGGTCTTGGTGACGTATCCAGCAAGTGCGACGCGCACCACGCGGCCGTTCTCAAAGACGAACAGCACGTCGGCCTTGTAGTCCTCGGGGTCGATGACCCAGATGACGCTCTCGTCGGGTTCCATCTCAAGATCGGTCGGCAGGTACGAGCCCAGCTGGGCCGACTTGGTGTCCTCAAACGCCGCAACCTTGCACTTGTACACCTGGCTCTTGTTGGTAAAGACCAGCAGCTCGTGGGTGTTGGAGGACGGGAACTCGATAAAGGGCTTGTCGCCGTCCTTGTACTTGAGCGTGGTAGCCTTCTTGAGCACGCGGTCGGTCATCTTCTTAAGGTAGCCGTCGCGCGAGAGCATGATGGTGACCGGATACTCCTCGACCTCGGGCTCCAGGCTTACCTCGATAACCTCATGGGGCTCGATCCTGCCCGTGCGGCGCGGCATCACGTACTTCTTGTTGACCGCGGCCAGCTCGTCGCTGATGACCTTCTTGATGTTCTCCTCGCTGGAGAGGATCTCCTCAAGCTCGGCAATCTCGCCCTCAAGCTTGGCAATGTCCTTGGTGCGGTTGAGGATGTACTCCTCGTTGATGTTGCGGAGCTTAAGCTCGGCAACAAACTCGGCCTGGGTCTCGTCGATGTCGAAACCCTTCATAAGGTTGGGCACGACCTCGGCTTCGAGCTTGGTGCCGCGGATGATGGCGATGGCCTTGTCGATGTCGAGCAGAATCGCCTCGAGGCCGTGCAGCAGGTGCAGGCGCTCGGACTTTTTGCCCAGGTCAAAGTTAATGCGGCGACGCGTGGACTCAATACGCCACTTGACCCACTCGTGCAGAATCTGGCGCACGCCCATAACACGGGGATAGCCGTCGACGAGCACGTTGAAGTTGCACGAGAACGAATCCTGCAGCGTGGTCGAGCGATAGAGCTTGGCCATGAGCTTGTCGGGGTCGACGCCGCGCTTAAGGTCGATGGCGATGCGCAGACCCGAAAGGTCTGTCTCGTCGCGGATGTCGGCGATCTCCTTGGCCTTGCCTTCCTTGGAGAGCTTGACGATGCGCTCGATGATGACATCGGTCTTGGTGGTGTAGGGAATCTCGTAGACCTCGATGATGCGCTCTTCGGGAATCCAACGCCAGCGGGAGCGGATCTGGAAGCTGCCCAGGCCGGTCTCAATAATCTTCTCCATCTCCTCGCGGCGGTAGATGATCTCGCCGCCGGTCGAGAAGTCGGGCATGGGCATGTACTCGAGCAGGTCGCAGTCGGGATCCTGCAGGTAGTGCATCGTGGCGGTGCAGACCTCGTTGAGGTTGAAGCCGCAGATGTCGGACGCCATGGCGACGCCGATGCCCTTGTTGGCCGAGACAAGGATGTTGGGGAACGTGGTGGGCAGTAGGCGCGGCTCCTTCATGGCACCGTCGTAGCTGTCGACGAAGTCGACCGGGTCCTTGTCGATGTCCTTGAAGATCTCGGCGCTGATGGGGGAGAGCTTGGCCTCGGTATAACGCGAGGCGGCGTAGCTCAGGTCGCCCGAATAGTACTTGCCAAAGTTGCCCTTCGACTCAACGAACGGTGCGAGCAACGCCTCGTTGCCGGTTGCCAGACGCACCATCGTCTCGTAGATCGCGGCATCGCCGTGCGGGTTGAGCTTCATGGTCTGGCCCACGATGTTGGCGCTCTTCTGGCGTTCGCCCTTGAGCAGACCCATCTTGTACATGGTGTAGAGCAGCTTGCGGTGCGAGGGCTTAAAGCCGTCGATCTCGGGGAACGCACGCGAGACGTTGACGCTCATGGCGTAGGGCATGTAGTTGACCTCGAGCGTCTGCGTGATCGGCTGATCGGTGACCTCGGAGTGCAGGCCGATGACGTTCTCGGCGTTAACCTGCTTTTTCTTTGGCTGGTTCTTCGTCTTCTTCTTTGCCACGATTTCCTCTTGAACTTCTTATGGGCCGTCGTTATCGATTTGCTGCTATTGCAGGTCCAGCTGGTCCAGATATTCCTTGCCGTGCTCGGAGATATGGCGCTTGCGGCCCGCTTCGTCGTTGCCCAGCAACAGGTTAAACATGGTCTCCATCTTGGTGACGTCCTCGGGTTCTACCTTGATCAGGCGGCGCGTCTCGGGGTTCATGGTGGTGAGCCACATCATGTCCGGGTCGTTCTCGCCAAGACCCTTGGAGCGGTTGATGGAGCACTTTTGGTCGCCAATCTCCTTGAGGATGCCGTTCTTCTCGAGCTCGGTGTAGGCAAAGTAGGTCTTCTCTTTGCAGTTGATCTCGTAGAGCGGCGACTCGGCGATATACACGTAACCCTCGTCGATAAGTGTGGGCACCAGGCGGTAAAGCATGGTGAGCACGAGCGTGCGGATGTGGTAACCGTCGACGTCGGCGTCCGTACAGATGATGACCTTGTTCCAGTTGAGGTTGTCCAGGTCAAAGGCGCCAAGGTTCTTGATGCGCTTGTCCTTGATCTCCACGCCGCAGCCCAGCACGCGCATGAGGTCCATGATGATGTCGGACTTAAAGATGCGTGGATAGTCCTCCTTTAGGCAGTTGAGGATTTTGCCACGGACGGGCATAACGCCCTGGAACTCGGCATCGCGCGAGGTACGAATGGCGCCTGCTGCCGAGTCGCCCTCTACGATGTAGATCTCGCGGCGGCTCTTGTCCTTGGAGCGGCAGTCGATGAACTTCTGCACGCGGTTGGCCATGTCGGTCTTCTGCTGCAGGTTGGTCTTGATGCTCTGACGCGTCTTCTCGGCGTTCTCGCGCGAGCGCTTGTTGATGAGCACCTGCTCCATGATCTTGTTGGCGGCGTCTTTGTTCTCGATCAGGTAAGTCGAGAGGCGCTCCTTAAAGAAGGCCGTCATAGCCTGCTGGATAAAGCGGTTGTTGATGGCCTTCTTAGTCTGGTTTTCATAGGACGTCTGGGTGGAGAAGCAGTTGGTCACCAGCACCAGACAGTCCTGGACATCCTGCCACTTAATGCCGCTCTCGTTTTTGTTGTACTTGCCCTGTTGCTTAATGTAAGCATCGATGGCACTGGTCAGAGCGCTGCGGGCGGCCTTCTCGGGCGAGCCGCCGTTCTCGAGCCACGATGAGTTGTGGTAGTACTCCTGCATCATGAAGGTGCGCGAGAAGCACATGCACGCGGTGATCTTTACATTGTAGTCGGGCAGGTCCTCGCGATCGCGACCGCGACGGTCGGCCTCGATAAAGAAGGGCTCGGTGAGGTAGTCGGTACCGACCTTCTCGAGCACGTAGTCTTCGATGCCCTTGGGATAGCAAAAATCCTCTTCGGAAAACTCGCCATCGTCGCCCTCGATACGCAGGCGGAAGGTCACGTTGGCGTTGACCACGGCCTGGCGGCGCATTGTCTCGCGATACCAATCGTGGGGGATGCTGATGGAGGTAAAGACCTCGAGATCGGGACGCCACTTAATGGTGGTGCCGGTGCGATCCTCGCCGCTGGGCTCAATCTCGAGTGCCTTCTTTTTGGCACCGACGACCTTGCCCTTCTTAAAGTGCAGGGAGTACTTGTTGCCGTCGCGCCAAACCGTGACGTCCATGTATTCGGAGGCGTACTGGGTTGCGCATGAGCCCAGGCCGTTGGTGCCGAGCGAGAAGTCGTAGTCGCCGCCCTGGTTATTGTTGTATTTGCCGCCGGCGTAGAGCTCGCAAAAGACGAGTTCCCAGTTAAAGCGCTTCTCGGAGGGGTTCCAGTCGAGCGGGCAGCCGCGGCCGTTGTCCTCTACCTGAATGGAACCATCGCGAAAGGCGGTAAGGGTGATGAGCTTGCCGTAGCCCTGGCGCGCCTCGTCAACGGCGTTGGACAAGATCTCGAAGGCGGCATGCGCGCAGCCGTCGAGCCCGTCCGAGCCAAAGATGACGGCGGGGCGCAGGCGTACGCGCTCCTCGTCCTTGAGCTGGCGGATACTGTCGTTACCATAGTTTGCGGTGTTTTTTGCCATACTCGCTCTCTCGGTGCTCCTTTGCTGCGTTTAAGTCATATAGATAGTCAAGGTAGCATAGCCCAGCCCATAGGCGATTCCAACCAACACGAAATCCATCGAACAATCGTTCGATTAGATAATGAATGCTTGGAATGCGGGAGGGACCTGTCCTGTCCTATCCAAACATCTGCGGCAGGTCGATGAAGACGGTTCGATCGCTTTCGCCAGCTTCGAAGCCCGAACGGGAGAAGAATCCATAGCGATGGCACTTGAGTCCCGTTGCCTCGACTTGGGCGATTTCCTCGTCGACCATTTTTTGCGTGATGGGGGATTTGCGGAACTTTGCTTCGTAGAATGCGTAGCCCTCGGGGTCTTGCGTTACCACATCGAATTCGCCGCTCGTTTTGTTTGCGGGGTCGTCGTACCAGTACTTGCCTATGGCGTCGAAAGCCGGTTCGATCTTGCCGGTCCTGTTCTGCCGCACGAGGTATTGACGGCAGATCTCCTCGAACATATGAGGAACGTAGTTTTCCTCGAAGTCTTGGGAGACGTGACGATCATAGAAGACTTCTGGGTCGAGCAGCTGACGCGCTGAGGCATTGCGGAAAACATAGCGATAGTAAAAGAGCGAAAGCGGATCCACTACAAAGTAGCCAGACTTGCGCTTGTTCGTAGGGTCGTTGATGGGTGCACGCTTTTGGACGATTTCGAGTGACATGAGCTTGTCGAGCACGTCTGCCATGGCCGGACCGCTCGAGACGTGCGACTGTGCCAGCACGTCCCCCCAACGGGAGTAGCCTTGTGCGAGAGCCCCGAAAACTTCGTTGGCGTTGGTCATCTTCGAGATCTCGGCGTTGAGATAGGACGGCACCTCGCTTTCTAAGCGGGCGCCAGGTTCCGTGACGAGCTCGATGATGTTGTCGCGTACGCTTTGGGATTGATCGATGAGGCGATTGTAAAAGGGGATACCGCCAAAAACGCTATAGAGCCGCACCTTGTCCTCGGGCGAGAACGCGGGATAGAACTTCGCAGCGTCAAAGTAATCCATGGGCTTAAGCTCAAGCGCGAGATCAATTCGCCCGTAGAGGGGGCTTTCATGCTCGATGAGGGATTTCATAATCTCAACGTAGGAGCCGCACAGGACAATGTTTAAACGTGAGTCTTCCCTGTGGGCGTCGATTGAGGTCTGAAGAATGCTGTCTAAGCCTTTAACCGCATCTCTCAAGTAGGGGTATTCGTCGAGAACGAGGGTAATGTTCTTGTCTTTAGCTTGGGCAAACAGAAATTCGATGAGCTCGCGGATGCCTGTGAAGGCGAGCGGAGGAAAGCTCAGCGCTTCAGCAACAAGGACGGACAGACTCTCGAGGTTGTCTGCCTCGGAGGTTTGGCGGCACTCGTAATAGACCGTTGCGACGTCCGACAAATCGGTTAGCGCCTGCTTGATGAGCTCACTTTTTCCGACGCGACGCCTGCCGTAAATGAGAACATTGCGCTGCTCGGGTGCTTTGAGCGTTTTCTTAATACGGGCGAGCTCACGCTCCCTGCCAATAAATTCCACTTACTCGGTTCCTTCCGACTCGGTTTTGTCCGAGTTAATTGTATCGCATGGATCAGTTTATGCTCGAGTTTACTCGGACAAAACCGAGTCGGTTCTGCCCGAGTAAATTTGAAGGCGGCCGAATGCGTCTTGCTGCGTTTGCGGTTGGATACGTTGTCGAAAACGTGTCGTGCGGATTGTTGGATCGAATCGAACATTGGGACAGACGCCTCGTTTTATGGGCCGGGGGCGTGCATGTGCGAGTTCTTTTGGCCCATAAGGAACGCTGGTGGGTCGTTATTTGGGCCACGGGTCACTTCGCCGGCGCCGTGTTTCGTCATACGCTCATAGTGGAAGCCGATGCCACGGGACGACGAAGGCCTTGGGCAATGGATGAGCTGCAAGCCGAAAGGAGCGGTGAGAATGATGAGGCCCATGACAAAGAAACTGCTGTTAGGAATTCCCACCGTGACGCTTTCGGCCGTGCTGGCGTGTACAGTGGCCGGCTGTGGCGGTAGTGCTCCGAGCGGCTCGCCTGGCGGTTCGGGCGGCAGCGCGCCTGTGCAGGAAAAGCCCAAGGCCTATGATTCGCAGACGGTCGAGGTGGCAGGCATTACCTATGAGTCGGTGGCTCACGGTACGTTCTATCGCGGCGATGCCAAGCTGCAGGACGGCTTTTACCTGCACATCAAGATCACCAACAACAACACAAAGAACAGGACGTTCAGTTCCTTTAACGTGCATGCTGCCCAGGGCGATCTTGAGGCAGGCGACCCGTTGTTTACTTCTGGCAAGGCAGCCGTGCTCGACTACGTTGCAAGCGAGGCTCCCGATGAGCTGCACGAGGGCATCGACCTTTCCGAGAGGCCAGATATCGGCCCGGGCGAGACCGTTGAGTACGTGTATTTCTGGGCGCCCAAGACGGCGTACTACGGGCCCATCACTGTCGAGTTCGTAGACGCTTACGCCCCCGCCAAGAATCATGAGGCCATGCACTTTGACACCACGGGATGCGAGACCAAGGAGTTCAAGGCGGCCGGCGGCGTGGCCGATTCTGGCGAGAAGGCAGATTTAACGGGCATCGACTGCGCATCGTACAGCATCGAGGCCGCCGATGGGTACACGCTGGATTCGTCCGACGAAGAGCGCGAAAAGGCAAACTTCTTCCACGACGAGACTGGAGGACGCCTGAACATCAGCATCTTCCCGCGCTCGCCGGAGGAAGAGGTTGCAAGCCTAGAGCAGGTCTACGAAGGCAAGGAGACAACAACCGACCAGGTCGAGTACAACGGCATAACGTGGCTGCGCTTTACCGGTCTCGACAACGGCCATACGCTGTTTGCGACGGCTCCCGCGACGGGCGAGACCGTCCGCGTGTCGATTGGCTGGAAGATCGATTGGGACGCCGCCGTACCCATGATGGAGGCATTGAAGCTCAAGTAGTGGGTTGCGATTCCCACGTCAGACGACTCAGGGCTGGCTCCGAGTTATCGGGGCCAGCCCTTTTTGGTGGTCGATGAGCCGAGTCGGCGTCTCTCACAAAAGTAACTAGGAGCTAGCGAGGCTTATCCGAATTGACCTCATCGGTGGTGTCTTTTTCGAGCGCCGTGCGGCGGGTGCTGTAGGCGACGAGGCCTGCGCCTGCCGCGGCGAGTGCTGCTGCGGCTGCCGTAAGGGGAGCGTTGACGTCGCCCGTGCCCGCAAGCGCGCCCGCTTTTCCGGAGCGCTTGTTATTGCCGTGGTCCTTGCCACTGCCGGAGCTGCTTCCGCCGGAGCCGCCGCCCTCGTCAGTACCGCCGCCACTCGAGCTACCATCGCCGTCTGCTGTCATCGGGGCGTCGTGAAGTTCTGTCGTATCCGCGCTGTCGCATACGCCGACCTGAACTTCTGAGCGTTCGCATGTCGCGTCGGGCACATGAAGCTCGTGCAGTACGGCACCCAGCGCCGAGTTTGCGCCCGGTCGAATTTCCTCGAGCGTTACGGGATCGAGCGCCACCAGATTACGCGCCTTCGCATATAGCGTTACACGTTTGCCCACTTCATCGCTCCAACTCTCGGGGATGGCGAAGCTCATGCGGAACTGTGCCGTGCAACCCGGTGCCAGCACGGCGTTGCCACTGTCGGCTACCAGCGGGTGCGTTGCAAAAGGTGTGCCCAGCGTTTCGAGCGCGTACTTCACGTGTGCCATGTCGTTGACCGAAGCGTCCTCGGCAAGCTCTGGATCGTAGATCGATGCCATGCGTGTGTTCGCTCCGAACCCGATGGATGCGCTGGAGAACGGCTGGCTGGAGCCCTCTCGGTACAGATCGATTGTGCCGGCAGTCAGCAAAGTGTTGCCGTCGTTTCGCACCGTGACCATGAAGGATTCGCCTGCTGCTCCGGGCACCACCGCGCCCGAGGTAGCGACTGCGCCCGTCGGAGTGGCACACGCCACCAAGGGCACTTCGATGCCGTGTAGTTCTGCCTCGCTCTTCTCCGCGCTCACAATGTGCGTGGCGAGCGCGGAGAGCATGCTCCCCGACGTCAAAAATGTCGTTATCTGATCGACGGGATGGTCCAGCTCGCACATCACGAACGGCTCCGTAAACAGATCGCCTGCCAAGGTGCTGGCGAAGATGCGGAAGTGCTTGCCCATCACTGCTACCGGGTTGCCTTCTTCGTCGTAGGTTTGCCCCACCTTGCCATCGGTGTTCTCTACATAGAGCACGCACCTGCCGTTGTTGCTTACGCTAAACGATGCCGGGCCACAGCCTGCGGCACCCACGGGCTGCGTTGCAAATGCCGATGCGCCTCGCGTCCAAGTAATATGCTGCAGTTGCTCGTTGACGGTAGCCAAAAAGCCCGTGTGCTGCGGCCACGGCACCGCGTGGGGTACTGTGGCATCTGGCGACATAACGCCCCAGCCCGCAATGGACTGGCCGATCACGGCGTACGATGCACAGCCACAACCGCTTACAGTCTCGTATGCAACGGGAACCACCATTTTGCCGTTGATATTCTCGGGCGCGCCCAGCTCGATGCTCGACGGTGCCTGCGGAAAGCGGAGGACCTGACGGAACGTGAGACTGTCGCCCAAATCATCCGACCACAGGGTAAAGCATTCCAGCGCAACCTCGGCCTCGCTGCCGAGCGCCTTCTCTGCGGTGGCTCCGCGGCGGTGGAGGTAGGCGCCCGACAGACGTCCGTCGACCAGCGTCTTGCCCACCGTGATACGCGGGCACTGCAGGCAATGATAGCCATCCTCCTGAAGGCGGCCGCGCGAGATGCTGCGCCACGACGTGTGCGATATCACGCGAACTCCGTCGTTGCTTATGCGCAGGCGCACAACGGACAGTATGCCGGCTGTGCTTGCCGTATCGAAAAAAGTGTTGTCGCCGTCGGGGCGCTCGCCCGAGACCAGCAGCACGTAGGCGTCCTGGTTTCCTCTTCCGTCCTTATATTCCACCACGTCGAAGTCGTAATCGTATATGCCGTCGCGCTCCACGTCGCCCTCGCCAAACCCAAGGGGGAAGTCCACGGGCGTGGGAGCGGACCACGTGCCGTTCGTCTTTGTATGCACCACCAGGCGCGAACGACCATTCTCGCCGTAGCGCACCGAGGCGATACGGAATAGGCACTCCACGCCGGCAATCATCGTTAGCTTCATGTGGGCTTCGCTGAGCACGCCGGAAAACAGCACGTTGTCGCTCGAGGGTTTTATGCCGCCACGCTCGTCCTCCGACACGCCGGCAGAATTGGCGTT
>CABUSL010000079.1 GCA_902494295.1 uncultured Collinsella sp. | reverse complement strand
TACGAAAGCGGGGGTTTACCCGATTGTTACCAAGATATGCGCTGCAATTGGTGGCTGCGCACAACAACCAGCCATATTAACGCGCACGTGCGGCGGTGTGGCGCAATGTAGTGGCGGCCTGCGCGATAATGGACGGGAATTACACGGAAACGTAAAGGCTTCTTAAAGAATTAGCGAGGATAGAGCTATGGGCGAGCAGGTTTGTATGACGGGCGCCGAGTACTGCGGCGGAGCTGTGGGCGTGGACGCGGGCGGCTATCCGGTCGAGACTACGGGCAACGCGGCGCTGGACATCTTGGAACACCGCTCGTCCACGCGTGCCTTCGCGCGTGATGACGACGACCGTCTCGTGGCGGTGACCGACGAGCAGCGGGCGGCGATCTTGCATGCGGCGAGCCGCGCGCCGTCGGCGGGCGCCATGATGATGTATTCCATCGTGAGCATCCGCGAGCAGGCAACGCTCGACCGCCTGGCCGACCTGTGCGACCACCAGCCCATGATTGCCAAGGCGCCCTGGGCACTAATATTTGTGGTCGATTATGCCAAGTGGATCGATCTGTTTGAGCACGTGGGCTGCTTTGAGCCCGAGTTTGTCGAGCGCACGGGCAAGGCGCCCCGCCGCGCGCCGGGTTTGGGCGACTTTGCCATCGCGGCTCAGGATGCCGTGATCGCCGCGCAAAACGCCGTGGTTGCCGCCGAGGCCCTGGGCCTGGGGAGCTGCTATATCGGTGATATCGTCGAGAATGCCGAGGAAGTTGCCGAGCTGCTCGATCTGCCGCCCTATACCATGCCGCTGTCGATGCTCATCATCGGCACGCCCCGCAAGGAGCGCCCGGCAATCGCGCACCCCGTGGTGAACCTGGTGCACGAGGAGCGCTACTGCCGTGCGGACGACGCGACTATGGACGCGCAGGTGGCCGAGATGGACGCGATGTTCCGTCCGCATGCTCGCGAGGTGGGGGAGCGCGTCGTGGATATCTACACTCGCAAGCACACGAGCCCCTTTATGGCCGAGATGAGCCGATCCATGGAGTGGTGGTTCAAAAACTGGCTCGGAAAATGACAAATGTGACAAGGGGACAGTCCCTTTGTCGCATTCCATATCGCCGCGGTGGCCTAAAGACTGTATAAATCTTTATCTAGCTGGGAAAACAGTGCATTAAAACATGGGCCGATTACCTATAATCCCCTCGAACGTTAAAGTTGGGAGGAAACCGGCTTATGGAACAAAAGGCCAAGGAGGCAGCCTCGCACGCTGCGATTCCTGTGAGCATCTCGGCGATGCTCGTCACGCTGGGCGTGGTGTACGGCGATATCGGCACCAGCCCTATGTATGTAACCAAGGCGCTCGTTGCCGGCAACGGCGGCATCGGAAGCGTGACGGAGGAGTTCGTGCTCGGCGCGCTCTCCCTTGTCGTGTGGACGGTCACGCTGCTGACCACCATCAAGTATGTGCTCATCTCGCTGCGCGCCGATAACCATGGTGAGGGCGGCATCTTTGCCCTGTACAGCTTGGTCAAGCGCTGCGGCAAGTGGCTTATCATCCCCGCCATGCTGGGTGGCGCCGCGCTGCTCGCCGACGGCATCCTGACGCCGGCCGTTACCGTTACCACGGCCATCGAGGGCCTGCGCACCATCCCGGCGGTCCATGCCGTGCTGGGCGATGACCAGGGTCGCGTCGTCGCCATTACGCTTGCCATCATCATCGCGCTCTTCTTGGTACAGCGCATCGGTACGGCCAAGATCGGTCACGCCTTTGGTCCCATCATGACGCTGTGGTTCCTGTTCTTGGGCGGCACGGGTCTGTTCTTTGTCTTCCAGCACCCCGCCGTGCTGCTGTGTCTCAACCCGGTGCGCGGCATCGCCTTTTTGCTGAGCCCCAACAACCACGCGGGCATCATGATTCTGGGCAGCTGCTTCCTCGCCACCACCGGTGCCGAGGCGCTCTACTCCGACATGGGCCACGTCGGCCGCGGCAACATCTACGCCACCTGGCCGTTCGTTAAGTGCTGCCTGCTGCTTTCCTATATGGGCCAGGGTGCTTGGCTTATGAACAACGCTGCCAACCCCGAGCTCATGGGCATTGCCGACCTCAACCCGTTCTACCAGATGCTCGCCCCGGGCCTGCGCCCGTTTGCCGTAGGCCTTTCCACCGTCGCGGCCATCATTGCCTCGCAGGCGCTCATCACCGGCGCGTTTTCGCTGGTGTCCGAGGCCAGCCGTCTGGATCTCATGCCGCACATGCAGGTCTTCTACCCTGCCGAGACCAAAGGCCAGCTCTACATCCCCATGGTCAACAACGTCATGCTTGTCGGCTGCGTCATCGTGGTGCTGCTGTTCCAGAACTCGGCGCATATGGAAGCCGCCTACGGCCTTGCCATTACGCTGACTATGATGTGCACCACGCTGCTGCTCTTCTTCTACCTGCATGAGGAGCGCAAGCTCAAGGTTGCTCCGTGGATCTTCGCGGCCTTCTTCCTTTTGCTCGAAGGCTTCTTCTTCGTGAGCTCGCTCACCAAGTTCTTCCACGGCGGCTACTTCACCATCCTCATGGCTGCACTCATCATGGGCATTATGGTGTGCTGGTACAACGGCACGGCGGTCGAGCAGCGCCAGTTTACGCTGCTGCCGCTGCGCAGCTACCTGCCGCAGCTCAAGCGCCTGCGCGACGACGACCGTTACGAGCGCATAAGCGACAACATCGTGTACCTGACCAAGGACACCCATACCGACTACATCGACCGCGATATCGTCTATTCGATCTTGGACAAGCATCCCAAGCGCGCCCGCGCCTGGTGGTTTGTGAATGTCGAGACCATGGACGAACCGCACACCTTTGCCTATTCGGTCGAGACGTTCGGCACCGACTACGTGTTCCGCGTGCATCTGTACCTGGGCTACAAGATCAACCAGCGCGTCAATGCCTACCTGCGTCAGGTTGTTCAGGACCTGGCTGCCACCGGCGAGCTGCCGCCGCAGACGCATGACTACTCGGTCTACAAGGATCCGGGTAACATCGGCACGTTCAAGTTCGTCCTGATCCGTAAGCTTCTGGCGCCCGAAAGCGATGTGGAGCCGAGCGAGCGTACGGCCATCACGCTCAAGTACATCATCCGCCGCGCCGCCGGCACACCCGCGCGCTGGTATGGCCTGGAGAACTCCAACGTGAGCTTTGAGTACGTGCCGCTGTTCACCAAGTTCAAGGCCGTGAACAAGATGCAACGTCTGGCTCCCAACGAGCGGCCGTAGACGTCGGCGGCTACACGGAGTTGGTTTTGATGGATAAGCATGAGGCCGGGGAGGTAAACATGGATACAAAGGCGCTCGATGGCCGTGAGGCGGTGGTCGAAATGATGCGTGAGGCGCGTGTCGACGCAGCCGAAGATCGGTTCTTTACGAATCGGGCCAACATGGACATGGCCGATCGTGTGATTTCGGTCGTGGCGCTGGTATTTGGAGTGGTGTGCGTGTGTGCCCTGCTCGCGCACGTGCTGTTTGTCTAGCGGCTGCCGGTCGTAGAAGGCTTTACACTTAGAACCACCACGAGGGAAGACCACCACAAAGGTGCCTGTCCCTTTGTGGTGGTTTTTGTTTTTGAGAGAGGGGCGGTGCGCTGATGGACGTCCGTACGGACGGCGATATTGCCGATAGCTTTTGGTGGCGGCGCACAACGCTGACGCGCCGCACTCCTCTGTATGACGCCTGCGTATCGGCGGGGCTACTGGTCGCGGCGACGATTGTGGGCGCGCTACTCGACCATCCGGGTCTCGCGCCGAGTATCATGATCGTCTATGTGTTCGCCGTTCAGCTGTGCGCATTCTTTACCTGGAGTCGCCTGTATTGCTTGCTGAGCTCGGCTGCCGCCGTGGCGCTCTACAACTTCTTGTTTGTCGACCCGCGCTACTCGCTGTCGCTTATCGACCGCGTCTATCCCGGCATGTTCTTCATCATGTTCGTGGTCTCGCTTGTGTCGAGCTCGATTGCGTTGGCCCTGCGCCGCGCCTTGGCACAGGCTGCCGCTAGCGACCGCCGCACGCATATGGTGCTCGAGACCAACCGCATGCTGCAGCGGTGTGCCGATCAGCAGCAGATTGTGCATGCCATGGCAACGCAGCTGGCGCGTCTTTCGGGCTGTCCGGTCGTATGGTACAGCGCCGACGCCGACGATGAGGACCTGCTGCCGCGTGCGACGTACACGGCCGTGGGCGATGCCGCGCCGGTGCACGAGCTGGCGCCGCAGATGCCGCCGCGACTCTCGGCGTCGGCTTACGTGGGAACCCCGCTCGATGCCACGTTTGGCGGCTCGGCGTTTTATGGCATCTACCTGACGGTTCGCACGGGCGACGGCTTCGTGCGCTCGGGCGACCCCGCCTCGGTGGTGGGCGTGCTGGCTATCGTTGCCGAGCCCGACGTGCTGACGCACGAGGAACGGGCGCTTGCCGATGCCATCGTGAGCGAAGGCGAGCTGGCGCTCGATCGCGCCCGCGCCATGGAGGCCCGCGAAGAAGCGGCGGTGCTTGCCAAAAACGAGCAGCTGCGCGCCAACCTGCTGCGCTCCATCTCGCACGATCTGCGCACGCCGCTCACCAGTATTTCGGGCAATGCCGACGTGCTGCTCGACCAAGGCTCGACTGGCACGGCCGTGCTCGATGCCCAGACGCGCCGCGGCCTGCTCCTGTCCATTCGCTCGGATGCGCAATGGCTCAACGCTACCGTCGAGAACCTGCTCGCCATCACCAAGCTCGAGGGTGGCGGCATGCATCTGTCGACTACGCTCGAGCTCATGGATGATATCGTCGAGGAGGCACTGCGCCACGTAAATCCGGCCGTGCGCGAGCACGACCTAAAGGTGGTGGCGTGCGATGAGCCGGCGCTCGTCAACGTCGACGCGCGCCTGATGGTGCAGCTGGTGGTCAATCTGGTGAACAACGCCATCACCTATACGCCCGCAGGCTCGCATATCATGATTTCGATTAGCGTCGACGATGGACGCGTGGCGTGCTCGGTGGCCGATGATGGTCCGGGCATCGCACCCGAAGATCGCGAGCGGGTCTTTGAGTCGTTCTACACCGCCAACCACGGTCTTGCCGACAGCCATCGCAGCGTGGGCCTGGGTCTTTCGCTCTGCCGTTCCATTGCGTTGGCGCATGGCGGTAGCATAGAGGTTGCCGCGGCGGACCCGCACGGCTCGGTCTTTACGATTGAGCTTCCCGCCGCCGACGTTTCGTTTGATAAGGAGTAGCGCTGTGCCGAACTCTGCCGTAAAACCGCTCATCTTGGTCGTTGAGGACGACCCCGCCGTTCGCAATCTTATCGTCGCTGCGCTCGAGGCGCACGGCTTGCGCCATATGGCCGTGGAGACCGCCCATGCCGCCATCGCCGCCGCCTCATCGCAGGCACCGAGTATCGTGCTGCTCGATCTGGGCCTGCCCGATATGGATGGTGTCAGGGTGGTGGAGTCGGTGCGCGCATGGTCGGGTATGCCGATTATTGTGGTTTCGGCGCGCAGCGAGGATGCGGACAAGATTCGCGCGCTCGATGCCGGCGCCGACGACTACCTGACCAAGCCGTTTTCGGTCGAGGAGCTGCTCGCGCGCATTCGCACGACGCTCAGGCGCCTTTCGTATGCGCAGATTGGCATGGGTGCGTCCGAGGGCTCGTTCGATACCGGTGAGCTGCATATCGATTTTGATGCCGGCATCGCCACGATGGATGGCGAGGAGTTGCATCTGACGCCGATCGAGTACAAGCTCCTGTGCCTGTTGGCGCATAACGCCGACAAGGTGCTGACGCACCAGTTTATCCTGCACGAGATTTGGGGCACGGCAACTAAGAGCGATCTGGCGAGCTTGCGTGTCTTTATGGGCACGCTGCGCAAGAAGATCGAGTCCGACCCCGCGCATCCGCGCTATATCCAAACGCACGTGGGTATCGGCTATCGCTTGGTCACCCAAGGCTAGATCGCCAACCACCATCCCAATATGAGTTGCGGTGAAATACGGACGGAAATGGCCTATTTGGCGGCCAAACAGTCCATATTCCACCGCAACTTTGTTATTTGCCCTTGGGCTTGCTGGCGTAGAACTTCTTCTTTTTGGACTTGCCGGCAGGGGAGGGTTTGCCGGCAAAGTTTGATTTGCCGTTGCCGGCCTGCGTGGGCGCGGGCGCTGCTGCACGAGGCTTGCGCGCCTCGGGGTTGCGCAGCTCCTCGGTTCGCTCGGCAATCTCCTCGGCGCTAAAGCCGACCTCGGCCATGGCGTCCTCGATGGGCAGTCGGCGCACGATATAGCAGTGGTGCACCTTCTGGTTGCGCGCGAAGTCCTCGGGGATGGTCTGTGCCGTAATGTCCTCCAGCACGACGCCCGCGCGCGCGAGCTTGCGCGTTTCGGGGCGGAAGCCGCGCAGGTTGCAGCTAAAGATGGCATGTCCGCCCTGTGCAAGCAGGCGAGATACGCCGGCCAAAAGCTCAACATGGTCGCGCTGGACATCCCAGGTGCGGCGGCCCATCTTGGACGAGTTCGAGAACGTGGGCGGGTCGACAAAGATCAAGTCCCAGCGGTTGCGCGTCTGGCGCTGGTCGCGAATCCAGGCGAGCACGTCGTCGCGCACAAAATGATGCTGCGGACCAACAAAGCCGTTCTGGCGCATATTGCGCTCGGCCCAGTCCAGGTAGGTGTTGGAAAGGTCGACCGTCACGGTTTCCTCGACGCCGCCGTCGGCCGCATAGCAGGTGGCGGTGCCGGTATAGGCGAACAGATTGAGGAAGCGGCGTGCCTGTTTGGCGTGTTCGCGCACCAGGTTGCGGGTGACGCGGTGATCCAGGAAGATGCCCACATCCAGGTAGTCGTCAAAGTTGACGGCAAAGGTGAGCCCGCCTTCTTCGATGAGCGGCAGACGCCGGCGCGCGATGTTGGCGCGCTCGCCCGATCCGCCCTTGCCGGCGCCCTGCTTGCCGTACTGCGAGCCGCCGCGCGAACGCATGCGGGCCTTGGCGTGCACATGCTCGGCCGGAACATCAAGGATGCGCGGCGCGATGGCCAAGATGTCGAGCATGCGGGCCTGGGCCAGCGCGGGGTCGATGGTCTTGGGCGCGGCGTATTCGGCGATGACGAGCCAGCGGCCCGGCGTCTGCGGGCAACCCTCGTACAGGTCGATGGCAGCGGAGTAGTCGGGCAGGTCGGCATCGTAGACGCGATAGCAGCTCACGCCCTCGCGCTTGGCCCACTTGCGGCGCAGACGGGCATTCTTGCGCAGGCGGTTGGCGAACTGCTCGGACTCCGGGATGAGCACGGGCAGCGGCTTGCCGTCGCCCAAGTCGAGCGTGGCGGCAGGTTCGGGCATGGAGGAAGCGGCGGCTTCGTCGTTGGCTTCGTTGGCATCCGCAACCTCGGCCTCGGCATCCGCGCTGGTCGCAGCCTCAAACGCTGCAGCGGCGTGGTCGAGTGAGGGCCAAACCTCAAGAGCCGCCTCCTCGTTATTGGGCATGACGGCGATCGAGCGCTCAGGCTCGGCGTGGAGCGCGCGGGCCAGCAAGCCGTCGCGGGTGAGAGCGGCGACCGGCGCCGAAGCGAGCTCGGGGGCGCGGCGCAGCTCGCCGATGAGCGTCATGGCATCGTGCATGAGCGAAAGCGGGGTCTCGGTCGTGTCCGCGACCAGGGCGGCACCGGCGACGGCGCCCGCATGGTCCAGCACGGTGGCGGGCTTGGCGGCACAAAAGTCGACAAAACGCTTGTAGCCGGCGCACTTGACCATGCGCTCGGCAGTCTTGCGGGCGGCGGGGTCGATGTCTACGGCCACGATGCGCGCCTGGCGCTCGCGCGCTGCCGCCTCGCGCTCGCGCGCCTCGGCAAGCAGCTGCTCCCACAGGACAGCGTCGTGCAGCTGCCAGCCCTCAAAGCCCCAGCGCTCGCGTGCGGCGCCCGGGGCGCGGTCGGTCAGAATGTTCACGGCCTCCAGCAGCAGACCGCCGCCGGCGCACGAGGCATCGATCAGCGTGGGAAGGGCTTCGTTTTCGTAATCGTCGGCCGTCAGCTCGCGCTCGCATAGTGCGGTCCAGCCGACCTGCGCCAGCACCAGGGCGGCGTAGTCGGGGCGCAACACGTGTGCGCCCTCGCCGGCACGAGTCGCAGCGGGCGGCAGACGCTTGAACAGCGGGTCGCCCGAAAGGTCCAGGCTGATGCTCGCGCGGCGCTGACGCAGCGAAAGCAACAGGTGAACATCGGGGTCGGCGGCATCGACGTCGGCGCGACGGCCCGTGGTCTCGGCCAGACGGTCGCACAGCGCGTCTTTGGCGCGCAGGGCCGAGAAGCGCGTGTTGCGCAGCTGCTCGGTCACGCCGCGGGCGGTGATGGCGATGGTGGCGCCGGGGCGGATGATGGTCTCCCAGGCGATGTCGTAAACGCTATCGTACAGTTCATCGGCATCCTGCGCCTCAAAGCGCCCGAGTACCACGAACACACGGCTCGCCAGGCGCGACCACAGACAGGCGCGGTAGCCTTCTTCGAGCTCGCCCTCAAATGTAGCGCGGCCCTTCAGCCGGCGAACATGCGAAAGCCCGAGGCGTTTAAGCTCATCGGCGAGTGCGGACTCAAAGCCCTCGGGGCAGCTTGCGTAAAATTCCATGGGTGACCTCTCTGGTTGCGTCGCTCCATTATATGATGGATACTTCGTTTACTCTCGCCCCCGAAAGGAACCCATATGATTGATGCGTGCCCCGATTCCGCCGTGCTCTTTTTTGACGTGGACGGCACGCTGACGTCGTTCGATCCCGACAACATGACCGACAAGGACTTTTCGGCGGTTCACCCCTCGCAGGCGGTCGTCGAGGCGTTTCATCGTCTGCGCGACGCGGGGCACCAGGCATTTATCTGCACGGGTCGTCCCTTGTGGCTGATTGCCGATGGCCTGCGCGCGCTGAACCCGGCGGGTGTCGTTGCCATGGCGGGAGCGACGCTCGAGGTCGAGGGCCGCGTGGTACACGAGGACTGCTTTGATGAGGACGTTATCGAGGAGCTGGCACGCCGTATGGCCGCGGCAGGGATTGAGGCCTTTTTCGAGACCAACGTGGCTACTTTTGCCCTGGAACCCGCGGGTGTTGAGCAGTCGTCTCTGATCGGCACTTCTGTGGTGCACAGCACCGAGGAAATGCGCGTCGACGGCCGTCTGCGCGTGGGCAAGGTGGGCATCGTCGCGAGCGACCTGGCTCGCGTAGCCAACGATGACGGCTTTATCGATCGCGAGTTTGAGCTGTGCAACACCGGTGGTCAGAATCGCGAGCTGAGCCCCAAGGGCATCGACAAGGGCGTGGGCGTGGCGCGAGCGCTGGAATACCTGGGTCGCACCGGCAACGCGCGCACCTTTGGCTTCGGCGATTCGGGTAACGACCTGGGCATGCTCGCTGCGGTCGAGACGGCCGTGGCCATGGGCAACGCCATGCCTGAGGTCAAGGCGGTCGCCGACTACGTGACCGACGATGTCGCACACGACGGCACCGTCACAGCGATGCAGCATTTCGGCCTCATCTAATGAATCTCACGTTCTGACGTTTGCCCAAACTGCGACTCTTTGCTTTTGCATGCTCAATCGATTTATCAATCCAAACACTGAGGTGTTTATACCGTTCGCCGAGAAGATAAAAAACCGCAGCTCACGCCTTGATAAACGTAGGTA
>CABUSL010000078.1 GCA_902494295.1 uncultured Collinsella sp. | reverse complement strand
GGCCTGCTTAACCTTTGCCGCCGCCTCGACAAGCGACTTCCACAGGTTAAAGTCGGTCTCGAGCGTCTTCCAGGTGTACCCCCCCCCTGTATTTGGTATGCTCGGTATGATTATCCCTCACAAACAATCAAAGAAATCTCGACCGCAATCGGTCTACGGTAAAGCAAATGGTAAAAACACTTGCTACGTTAATTAGGCAGTCAATTAGAATCGAAATGCATTGACTATTCCCCAACGGGGTCACGCCACAAATCCACATGAGCATCGAGGACGGAAGCGGAAGCATGGAAATGGCCCCGAGCTGTATGTAGATCGCTACAACGTTGACAAGCAGCAGCATGCCAATCGGACCGAAGCCGGATCCAAAATAGGAAACAACAATCACGCAAGAGACCACGTATGCAAGGCAGACGACACTCGCCAGAAGAAGTCGATAGCAAAAAATATTCAGGTTGAAACACTGCTGAGCATCCAAAACGATTGCGCAGTTAAGGCAGTACAAAACGACGCTCGACAAGACAAAAGCGCCCAAAAGGGCAAAAGAAGACAGCACCACTCGCGCAACGATAGCGCACACCCGCTTCCCTCCCCGAGCCTCCGACAACCCCCACGGTTCCTCAATAAAGCCCGAACTGACAAAGCGCGGCACAATGCAAGCCGCGATGAACGGAAAGAACAACGCATGAGCCAACGGGGCTACGTTGAACAGCAGACCGCGAAAAACCTCTGCATTACCAAATAGAAGGACATCCTCTGCCGATAGCCGAAGCGTCGGGTCTGGGAAAAAGCCCAAGAAACTGTTCTCACGGAGGCTACAGAACCACATCGGGAAAGAATTAAGCTGCAATACCACCATGCACGCATAAATTACCAGGATTAAGGCGTACGTCCATTTGCTCACATGCTTCAATTCTGAATGAAGGAATCTTCTAGTCTGACGAGCCATTGAGCACACCCCCAGCACGAAAGCTCACGAGAGCGTAAATCAATACCGATAGGCAGCTGGCTGCCGCGCCATATCCCAGAAGCGTCAGCTGCCCCATATCGCTATACCCAAGGGCACATCCGACTCCAAGGTACGGCCCCGGAAGAAAGAAGATCCATCGCAAGGACGGTATGGGCGTCTGAAGGTAAGTTCCGTAGAGCGTCAAGCTCATGACAAATCCAATAATTATCGCAGCCCCGCTCAATACAGCGCTGCCTATAATCCGATAGATGGTCGTCGTCTCCAACGCAACCGATATCACCAATACGGCGTTGACTATCATTGCAGGCAAAAATACAGTTAGCATGTCGTGCGAGTAGTTATGCCCTCCACGTATTATGGCTATTGCAAAAAGAAGAAGGCAAAGCGCACTATATGCTGCGCCAATTATTAAAGCAGACGAAAGCACATGTGCTAGGACCCCATTAAAGCGGGTAAGACCTCTTGCTGAAGAAATTCGGTATCCCTCTTCATAGCCGCGCTCCTGTAAAATCGCCAGGCAAACGATGAGCGGAACGAACAGAGAGGTGCCGGCAAAAGCACTGCGCACAAGGGACTCATCGGGTGCAGAAGGATCAATTACATTCCAGCAGAAACCAATATCCTCCCCAAAAACGCTATTGCCAAAGGCGAGCAACGTTGTTCCGTTTTTTAGAAAGACACCGAAGAGAAGGCCGAACGCCAGAATAAGCGCAAGACCAAACTTCGCCGGAAACATCCTGTGCAAACGCATCATATCTGCCTTTATGGGATGGATCGCCCGCTTCATAGCGAGACCGCCTTCATCAAGCGCCTGTAATACTCTTTTAGGGACGACGCCTCATCCCTTATGACGTCCATCGATTCCTTTTTCAGCAGTTCGCCGTCATGAATAAACACGCAACTTGTTGCAACTGATGCCAACTCATCCAAATCATGGCTAGAGACGAGCATGGTCTTACCCTGTTCTCGATTCAATCGACCGATAAGGGCCCATATACTCTCGATGCCCAGCGGGTCCAATCCATTTGCCGGCTCATCGAAAATTAGTACGTCGGTGTCGCCCAACAAAGCCGTAGCTATATCCAGCCGCCGTTTCATTCCCAGAGAAAAACTGTTCACGCTCTTTTTCTCTTCGACGTCCAGCCCGACTAGGCTCAAAACGCGAGGAATCTCACGATTCGCATCAAGCCCCCATTCCGCACATCGGATCCGAAGATTCTCAGCCGCACTGAGGGATTGGTATGCTCCGCAGGAATCTGGCACATAGCCGACACGCGTCCGCATCAGGCTCAGCTCTTTTTTCGACTTGCCCCCAAAGAGCTCCACGCTCCCCGAAGATGGCTCGCAGAGGCCCAAGACGATTTTAATAAGCGTGCTTTTGCCCGCACCGTTTGCACCAACAAGGGCAAGGAGCTCAGACTGATGCACCTCGAAGGAAACGTCATGCAAAACGCGCCGTTTCCCGTAGCGCTTTGACACCTTTGATAACTTTATCGCTGATGCGTTCATCGGCCTCCCGTTCTGCTTGATAGCAAAACCGCTCATATCGTTCCTTCTTTCCTTTATCGTTTTCCATGGTTGTTATTGTTTTTCGATAACTCATATTTGTCAAGATAATCTAAAAAGGGACCCGTGTTAGACACGGGTCCCTTCACGCTGATACTTCGTTTTAGTTGTTTGCCTTAAGCTACTCGTCACTCAAATCGACAGCGAAGACTGATGTCGGAAGCGATACCTCATTGCCTCCGCCGTCCCGCATCTGTCTCACGACATTTTTTGCGCGCTCGACAATAAGCTCCTCAAGCTCTTTCTCGCTCACGCGCTGAATAATATCTCCCGGTTGACAATCAAGCTCATCACAGATATCGAGGAGCGTCTTTAGGCGAATAGCTTTTATCTTTCCGTTTCTAAGCTTTGAAATATTAGCCGGAGTATGCCCCGTGGCACGAATCAGATCAGCACTGGTCTTTCCGGTCTTAAGCAGCTGCGTCTCAAGCTCGATGATGAGATAGCTCATGCTTCCTCCTACACAAGCTCGTCAGACTGCTCTTGGAGCAGCGAGGCATAACTCCAGATCACCGAGATACACAGACAGACAGCCGCGCCGATAAGCGACCCCGCATCAAAGGCAACGCCTTGGCAAATCTCAATAACGAAGGAATGAGGCACGACGTAAAGCTCCAGCCCACCAATGGTAAGATTGACCGATCCGTAGGCACCAATAATCGAAACCGCGGCGTTAACAGCAAAGGCAAGCGCAAGAACACGGATAAGCCGCACATGCGTCTTGGTAAAGGGCGAGACGCCTCGCGAGATGTTACGGCTGATCCCACACAGAACGACAAGCGAAATACCCACGACGAGTGCCAGGCACAGTCCGCTTGGGATAACGATGCACCCGCCATCGAGAAGCGTCACGACGCCGAAAGAATCGACAGAAGCAACGTTTGCAACCGCATACCAGATCACGTAAACAACCAACGCGGCAAAAGCGACGAGCATCCCTGCAAAAACGGCTGCCATGCAAAAGCCAAGCTTCCTGATATTTTCGCCCGCTTTGGCCATACGCTGAACGCTGTTAGACATACACTCACCCTCATCGACTCTATCGTTATTCGAACAGTTTATCGAACAACGATATTGATTGCATGCGGAAAGCCCCGCCAGTGCGCATAGCCCATTCACTAATCAGAAGGGGTGAGAGTGGATTTTTGGACACGTATCGAACGAGAGTGGATAATCTCCCACTTCGAGGCCACCACCGGGCCTAAAACGGGAGATTATCCACTCTCATAGTCATCAAGGCTCGCAAGCTCTTATTCGGCCGCCTCGCGCAGGGCCGACATCGTAGCCGCATATTGCTGCTGCAACGCATGCATTCCCTCGCGAGCGCCGTCAACGGCATCGGCGCCGCGCAGCGCTTCGGTCACCACGACCGCCGGCTCGTACAGATTATCGAATCCCAGGTTCTGGCTCACGCCCTTGAGCGTGTGCGCTGCCATAAACGCTTCCTCGGCGTCTCCTGCCGCCATGGCAGCCTCCAACCTGTCCATGCTCTCGTCATCTAAAAACTTGAGGGCAAAGCGGGCAAGCATTTCCCCGCCCATCAGCCGAGCACACGCGTCATCATAATTAGCGCCGATCTTCTCATACGCCTCACGCATGGAAATCATGGATTAAAAACTCCTTTGGTCAAACTAAATCGTAGGAAACGCGACGACATCGGCGGGGCGTGCCAACGTCTCGGCAATTTGGTCTTGCACCTCGAGCAAACAGTCGAGCAGCAACGGGTTAAAGGTGCCGCACTTACCGTCCAGAATCATCTTGATCGCTTCCTCGTGCGGGATAGCGTCCTTGTACACGCGCACGCTCGTCAGGGCATCGTACACGTCGGCCACCGAAACCACCTGTGCGGCAATGGGAATTTCGTCGCCCTTAAGGCCATCGGGATAACCCTTGCCGTCCCAGCGCTCGTGGTGCCAACGCGCAATCTGGTACGCATATTCCATAAGCGCATTGCCGGCGTGATGGCTACCCAGCTCACGCAGCATGTCGGCGCCGATCGTGGTATGCGTCTTCATAATCTCGAACTCCTCGGGCGTAAGGCGTCCGGGCTTGTTGAGAATCGCATCGTCAATCGACATCTTGCCGATATCGTGCAGCGCCGAAGCAAGGGCGATCGTGGAGCGCTCCTCATTGTCGAGGGAGATCGTGCCGCTACGCTGGACCAGGCAGCCAAGCAGCAGCTCGGTCAGCTTCTCGATGTTCGTAACGTGCCTGCCGCTCTCGCCGTTACGAAGCTCCATGACGCCGGCCATGATGTCGATGAGCATGCGACTGTTCTTGACGCGCTCGTTGTACTGCTGGGACAGCAGGTTCGTCAGGCGGCGCTGTTTGGCGTATAGGCGGATGGTGTTGCTTACACGGCGGCGCACGACACGGGAGTCAAACGGACGGTTGATATAGTCCGAGGCGCCCAGCTCGTACGCGCGCAGAACCATATCATCGAAATCTTCGCTCGAGATCATGATGACAGGCAGATTGTCGGTACCCGATCGGCGCGACAGATTGGCCAGTACCTCAAAGCCGCTCATACCCGGCATGACAATGTCCAGCAGCACGAGCGACAACTCATCGCCATAGCGGTCGACCATGTCGCGCGCCGTACGACCGTTATCGGCCTCGAGGATGCAATACTCGTCCTTGAGCATCTCGTTGAGAATGGCTCGGTTCATCTCGGAGTCATCGACAATAAGCACCAAAGGCTTTTCGCTTTGGAAGGCCTCGATGGAATCGGCATCGGTCACGACCGTACCGGCTTTTGCCTTAGCGCGGCTCAATAACTGGACAGCGCGGCCAACGCCCTCATCGACCGTCTCGCCATGAATGCGAACGCCACCAACACATGCCGTCAAGCTCACGTACTCATGGCCCGGAATAATCGTGGCATGAACGGCATCGGATACCTGATGCAGGCGACGGGTGAAGTCATCGGAGGGAATATTGGGCATGACAACCACAAACTTGTCGCAGCCATAGCGCACAAGCTCGTCAGTCGAACGGATTCCGCTGCGCATGGCTGTCGCCACAGCACCGAGCGCAAGGTCGCCGGCATGACGGCCACACGTATCGTTGAAGACCCTAAAATCATCAAGATCGATCATCGCAACGCCGGCATTCATGCGGGCGCTACGGAGCTTTTCCTCGTAATATCGGCGATTGCGCACGTCCGTCAGCACGTCGGTGTAGACAAGGTCCTCTTCTGTGGCCTCTTGCTCATCAATCGGACGCACCATCAGCAAGACGTGAGGCTCACCCTCGACCTTTAGAGGGCGTAGGCGAGCGCGGTACTCAACACCATCGTTGAGCAGTTGCTCCGACACCTCACCCGAATCTGCCAAGGCCTCAAGACTCGACTGACGCAGACAAGGGCAGCGATCGCCGGCGAGCAAGCAGTTAGGCTCGCTCTTAATCTGGTCGGCCGACAGCAAACGCACCACGGGGTAGGTCTGCGCGACGCGGGCGACCTCGGCGGCAGCCTCCTCGTCGGTTAGATTGGCCTCGTGATTATTGAGCATATGGGGCCCTTTCTATCGTTACGCACGGCAACGGTGCATATCAATTGGTACAAGGGTAGCATCTAACAGCTGAAGGCAAACGCGCGATTATCGTTACATTTTTATGACCTGGCAAACGGCGGTAATGGAGCCGCGGGCGCGCGGTTATGGGCGCATTCGTTAACAATGACGAAACGCTAACAGCCCCTCTCCCCGCAGGTCATCGAGCGTGCTAACGCTCCAAGACATCGCGAACGGCGTTTGCCGCCGTAACGGGGCGATCGCGCAGACCGTTATGCGCGCCCGGGATCGTCACAAGGGGGCAATCGAGATATTCGGCAGCCGCTCGCGTGCCAGCCTCGCGGGGTGTATCGACCGAAAGCTCGCCCAAAAACACGGCCGACACCGCCTTTGACGCGCGGACGCGCTCCCAGTCGGGAGCATATGTCATATTTGTTCCGTATTCATTAGCCATAAAGCAACGACCATTGCGCAGGGCATGTTTGGCTTCCGCTTCGGTCGTCCCGGGAGCTTCGGGGTCCAAGTCGCCGAGGGCTCCCAAGAAAAGCCGGAGCGCCCTTGAAACCTTTCCAGCCGCAATCATATCGAGCAAAACCGGAGCTGCGCCCATGCCGACGCCTTCGGCCGACACAGCCGGCTCATGCAGAATCGCACGGGCGACGAGATGGGGTTCGGCGCGAAGAAGCTCCAGCGCCACCAACGTACCGGCGCTATGCGCAAGCACATTTGTCGGAGCGCCAACGTGTTCGATCACGGCTTGCAGGTCGGCGGCCTGAGCGGCAAGATCATAGCTGCCGTCTGCCGCATCGCTGCTGCCACCGCAGCCGCGGCGGTCGTAGGCAATTACGCGGTAGTTGCGGCTGAGCTCACAAGCGATACCGTCGAAAAATGTGCCGTCGACACAAGCGCCGTGCACGCACACCAAGGCAGGAGCATCAGGCGACACATCTGGGCCGGCATATTCGCGACAGGCAATCGTGGTGCCCACATTCTCGACCGTAAAATTCATGTTGTGCCCCCATCATCAATGCTCATCCAGTTGCACGTCAGCGCGGTTGGATGGACCCACATTGCCTTACACCTTGTTAACAGATTAACTTTACCCGACCCGAGGCTTTTCATGGCGCGGCATAATGGGCGACGTGAAAAAACGAAACTTGTAAAGCAAGAGCCCGCACCCTGCTTTGGAGCCGATGCTATGCTTAGGCACAATTGTCTTGAGGAGCATATGCCTATGTCTACGTTTTTGAATGCCAGCCCCATCTTTGGGCCCGTTCGCAGCCGTCGCCTTGGTCTCTCGCTCGGCGTCAACATGATGCCGGCCAGCGGCAAAATCTGCACGTTCGACTGCATTTACTGCGAAAACGGCCTCAACGCCGAGCGCCCCTGCCATGAGCCGTACAACACGGCTGCCGTGGTACTCGACGCGCTCGAGGCAAAGCTGCGCGAGATGGCAGCCGAAGGCGAGCTCCCCGATGTGATCACCTTCGCAGGCAACGGCGAGCCCACCGCCGCGCCGGAGTTTCCGCAGGCCATCGCCGGCGCCGTCGCGCTGCGCGACGAGCTTGCCCCAAACTCCAAGATCGCCGTGCTCTCCAACGGCACGCGCGCCGACCGCCCCGAGGTGCACGACGCGCTCATGATGGTCGATGACAACATTCTTAAGCTCGATACCGTCGACCCGGCATTTATCCAGCTGCTCGACCAGCCCGTTGGCCCCTACGACGTCGAGCACCAGATCGAGACGTTCGCAAGCTTTGACGGTCACGTTATTATCCAGACGATCTTTTTGACCGGCGAGTATCTGGGCAAGCTCATCAACAACACCGGCGAGGAGTACGTCGCCCCCTGGCTCGCGGCGCTTGAGCGCATTCGCCCACAAGAAGCGACCATCTACACGGTGGCGCGCGAGACACCGGTCGCCGGCCTTGCCAAAGCAGCACCCGAGGCCCTCGACGCCATTGCCGCGCGCGTGCGTGCCCTCGGCATTCCCTGCCAGGTGAGCTACTAGCGCGCAGCTGCCCTGTGAGTGGGCTATACTAGCTGCGAATGAAAGGAAGTTAGCCATGTTTGACAATGGACCCGTGCCCGGCCGCAACGACGCCTGCTGGTGCGGCAGCGGCAAAAAATATAAGAAATGCCATAGCGCCTTCGATGAGCGCCTTGAGCGCCTGTGGGAAGAGGGCTGGGAGGTCCTGCCCCGCACGCTCTACAAGACGCCCGCCGATATCGAGGGCATCAAGCGCTCGGCCGCCATCAACGTGGGTGTGCTCGATTACGTAGGCGAACACATCGCCGCGGGCATGACCACCAACCAGATCGACCAGATGATCTACGACTACACCGTCAAGCACGGTGGCACGCCGGCCGACCTCAACTACGAGGGCTACCCCAAGAGCGTGTGCACCTCGATCAATGATGTGGTCTGCCACGGCATCCCCTGCGATACGGACGTGCTGCACGAGGGCGACATCATCAACGTGGACTGCTCCACGATCTTAGACGGCTACTTTAGCGACTCGAGCCGCATGTTCTGCATCGGCGAGGTCTCGGCCGAGCGCCAGCGCCTAGTCGACGTCACCCGCGCCAGCGTGGAAGCGGGCCTGGCTGCCGTCAAGCCGTGGCTGCCGCTCTCCGTGATGGCCGAGGCCGTGCAAAAGACGGTCGAGGACGCCGGCTTTAGCGTGGTGCGCGAGTACGGCGGACACGGCATCGGTAAGGAGTTCCACGAGGACCCGTTTGTGGGCTTTACCACCGAGGCGCCCGATGTGGACACCATCATGGCCCCGGGCATGGTCTTTACCATTGAGCCCATGGTCAACGCCGGAGCGCCCGATATCAAGATTAGCAAGGGCGACGGTTGGTGCGTGCGCACCAAGGACGGCAGCGATTCGGCCCAGTGCGAGGTACAGCTCGTGGTGACCGAGGATGGTTACGAACTGCTGAGCTGGTAGCCGTGGATGCGCCGGGCTTCGCGATGGATATGTTAACCATCGCGAAGCCCGGCGTTTTATTTGAACGTTTTGCCTGATACAACCTGCCAAAATAAACCTGTCCCTTTTTGGCAGGTCGAGCGGAAAGGACTGCTTGTGAACATCCTGGTTTTGCTGCCCGTCAGCGACCGCCATCGCGCAATTCTTGAGTCGAGCGCTCCGGGCGAGGACTTTATCTACACGAGCTCCGACGCCATCACGCGTGAACAGGTCGCCAACGCCGACGTAATTCTAGGCAACATCGACCCTGACATGCTCACGGCATGCGACCATCTCCAGCTGTTACAATTGCAGACCGCCGGCTATGACGATTACTTAGCCGCCGGCACCGTGCCAGCCGACGCTAAGCTTTCCTGCTCGGTGGGCGCCTACGGCCAGGCCGTGAGCGAGCACATGTTTGCCATGGTCCTTTCCATGATGAAGCGCCTGCCCGGCTATTACGACTTGCAGCGCGAGCATCGCTGGGAGGATTTGGGGCCGGTCACCTCGCTCAAAAATGCCAATGTGCTGGTGTTGGGCGCGGGCGACATTGGCGGCCACTTTGCCACGCTCTGCCGCAGCATGGGCGCGCACGTCTGCGGCATCAAGCGTCATCCGCTCGTCTACCCCATTGTATTTGAGGACATGGACAGCATGGACGCCCTGTCCGAGCGCCTGGCCGAGG
>CABUSL010000077.1 GCA_902494295.1 uncultured Collinsella sp. | reverse complement strand
CATGGAATATTTCGTTGAGCACGATGACGGGCGCGGTTGCGACGATTTGTCGGGCGCTCTCCTCGATGGCCTTGCCGTCGGTACGTACCACAAAGCAGCCTAGGCGCTTCATGAGCGCACGGGCTTCCTCGAGCTCGCTGTGCACGCTCTCGGGCTCGGCATAGGAGCCGGCAACGGCACGAGCGTAGTCATCGCCCAAGCGGCTATCGCGAATTTCAGAAATCACATCGACGGTCGAAATCAGGCCGAACAGGCGCATCGGGTCAACCTCGTAAATCGACTTCGGCGGCTCCATGCCATGGGCCAACGGAACATTGGCAACCTTGTAGCCCTGATAAGCCAGATACATCGACAGCGGCGTCTTGGACGTGCGCGATACGCCCAGCAGCACGATATCGGCACCCGACAAATCGTCGCAACCGCGCCCGTCATCGTGCTCAACGAAATATTCCATGGCCTCGATACGATGGAAATAGCGGTCATCGGTCCTGTGAATCACGCCCGCGACGCCTTTGGGCGGCACACCGATGAGCGACGATAGCACGGCGAGCGTCGGACCGATCAGGTCGACCGAACGGATATGCAGCATGCCCAGGTAATCGAGCACGCGGGCGCGAAGCGCCGGATCGACAATGGTGTGAAACACGGCAATATCGCGATGGTCGGCATCGACGCGCGGGCCCACAAACGACTCCACCTGCTCCACCGAGGTCACCTTGGGCAGGCGCAACAAACGAAAAGCCCCTTCATCAAATTGCCCGGACGCCGCAAGCACCACCTCACAAGCGGTATCGCCGAGCGAGTCGGAGATAACGATAACGGTGGGACGAGCGGTGACCGGGCAATCCATGCGGGGCTCCTTTTGCGCTTATGCGCAGGCTAGCTTACTTTTTGCGGGCAAGCTCACCGATGTTGGCGATGCCGGAGAAAACGGCCTCGAAGCGGTTGAGCAGCTTAAGGCGATTATCGCGGAGCTGTTCGTCCTTGTCCATGACCATAACCTCATCGAAGAAACGGTCGATGGGCGCGCGCAGGGCGGCGAGGGCGGCAAATGCAGCCGGGTAGTCCTCGGCAGCAAGGGCAGCATCGACAGCAGTCTGAGCAGCCTCGGAAGCATCGGCAAGCGCGAGCTCGGCCTCGCCCATCAGGCTGCGGTCGTACTCCGCGCCCAGCTCGGACTTGGAGATATGCGCGGCACGGGCATAGGCCGTAGCCAGGTTGTCAAAGGTCTCGGCATCGTTCTTGCGGGCCTCGTCGAGGGCGGCGCAGCGGGCGAAGAAGACGGACGGGGCGATGATGTGCACCGCGGAGACGGCAGCAACGGTGTCGGCCGGGATCTTCTCGTCGCGGGCCATGCTCACCAGGCGGCCATGGAAGAAGTCGCGAACCTGCTGGGCGACTTCGGCGGCGTCAAACTCAATGCCCTGCTCACTATAGAGCTCGAGCGCAAAGTCGATAAGCGACGTGGGGTCGATCGGCAGGCGGTCGCGCAGGATGTTGATGATGCCGATAGCGGCACGACGCAGCGCATAGGGGTCCGAAGAGCCGGTCGGGGGCTCGCCGATGGCAAAGATACCGGCGATGGTATCGAGCTTGTCGGCACAGGCCACGATGCAGCCAGCGGTGCCCTCGGGCAGCTCGTCACCGGCAAAGCGAGGACGATAGTGATCGCGAATAGCATGAGCGACCTCGTCGTTCTCCCCCATCGCGGTCGCGTAATAACCGCCCATCACGCCCTGCTGGCTCGTGAACTCGACGACGGCGTTAGACACCAGGTCGGCCTTGCACAGGTGCGCGGCGCGAGCAGCGTCGGCGGCAAGATGGGCGCCCAGATGAGCCTCGCGGGCAATAGCGAGCGCGAGCTGCTCGATGCGCTCGGACTTGGCGAGCACGCTACCGAGCTTCTCCTGGAAGGCAACCTTGGCCAGACGCTCACGGAACTCGTCGAGGGAGATCTTCAGGTCCTCCTCGTAGAAGAACTTTGCGTCGTCCAGACGGGCGCGCACGACGCGCTCGTTGCCGTCGATCACGCGCTCGGCGTTCTCGGGCTTGCTGTTGGAGACGACCACGAACTCACGCGTGAGCTTGCCCTCGCCGTCATAGATCGGGAAGTAGCGCTGGTTGGTGAGCATGGACTCGCAGATGATCTCGTGCGGGACCTTAAGGAACTCCTCATCGAAGGTACCGACGAGCACCGTCGGCCACTCGCAGAGGTTAATGACCTCCTCAAAGACTTTCTTGGGCGTATCGACATGGCAGCCGGGACGGGCAGCCTCGACCTCGGCGATACCGGCGAGGATGGCCTCGCGACGGCGCTCGGCAGAAAGCACGCCGGCGTCCTCGAGCACCTGCTCATAAACAGCGGGGCTGGCAACCACATGGTCGCCAGGGCCAAGTACACGATGACCGCGCGTGGTGTTGCCGCTCGTCACGTCGGCAAACGACACGGGCACAACGTCCTCGCCCAGAAGGCAGCAAATCCAACGGACCGGACGAACAAAGGTCGCATGCTCGTGACCCCAGCGCTGGCTGCGGTAGTTGGGCCACTGCAGGCCGGCGATGGTCTTCTCGCACAGAGCGGTCAGAATCGGCGTAGCCGGTGCGGAGGGAATATTCTTCTCGGCGAACACATACTCACGACCGTCAGTGTCCTCGCGACGGACCAGGTCCTCGGCAGCCACACCGCACTTGCGGGCGAAGCCCTGGGCGGCCTTGGTGGCGTTACCGTCAGCGTCGAAGGCAATGTTGGCCGCGGGGCCACGCTTGACCTCGTGAACCTCATCGGTCGCGGTGGCGACGTCGGCAACGAGTGCAGCCAGACGACGCGGGCTCGAGATCACGCGGACCTCGCCGTGGGCCAGACCGGCCTCGTCGAGACCCTTGGCGATCATGGTGCCAAGCTGCTTGACGGCATTATTCAGCGGCGCGGAGGGCATTTCCTCCGTACCGATCTCAAACAGGAAATCCTTAGCGTCTGCCATGGCTTACGCCACCTCGCCTTCCTGGTCGGCATTCTCGTTGACTCCGGCGACCTCGGCCATATAGGCCTCGCAGCACGCCTTGGCGACGGCGCGGACGCGCAGGATGTAGTTAGCACGCTCGACCGCGGACAGCGCACCGCGGGCATCGAGCAGATTGAAAGCGTGGCTGCACTTCATGACACAGTCATACGCCGGCAGCGGCAGCTTGCGCTCCAGGCAGGAGTGGCACTCAGCCTCGAAGTCGTCAAACTTCTGACGCATCATCTCGACGTTGGCGACCTCAAAGTTATAGGCACTGAACTCGCGCTCGTTCTCGAGGAACACGTCGCCATAGGTCATGGGCGTTCCGTCGGGCAGATAGCTCCACACCAGGTCGTAGACGGAGTTGACGCCCTGGGCGTACATGGCGATGCGCTCTAGGCCATAGGTGATCTCGACGGGCACGGGGTCAACCTCGATGCCGCCCACCTGCTGGAAGTACGTAAACTGCGTGACCTCCATGCCGTTGAGCCAGACCTCCCAGCCAAGGCCCCAGGCGCCAAGGGTCGGGCTCTCCCAGTCGTCCTCGACAAAGCGGACGTCATGGTCGTTGGGGTCCAGGCCAATGGCGGCCAGCGAACCCAGGTAGAGCTCCTGGGCGTTGACCGGCGAGGGCTTGATGAGCACCTGGAACTGATAGTAGTGCTGCATGCGGTTGGGGTTCTCGCCGTAGCGGCCGTCGGCGGGACGGCGGCAGGGCTGCGCATAGCAGGTGCGCCACTCGGCGGGACCGAGCGAGCGCAGCGTGGTCGCGGTATGGAAGGTACCGGCACCGACCTCGGAGTCATAGGGCTGCATAATGACGCAGCCCTGCTCGCCCCAGTACTGCTGGAGGCGCAGGATGATGTCTTGGAAGGAAAGCGATGAAGCGTTCATGCCTCTAATATCCCCTCGTCGAAACGATTACACGGTTAGGTACTGTACTATAGCGGTTTTTAGTCGATAGCGCCGATGCGGTTGAGCGGCCAGTAGCGAACGAGTGCCACAGCGATCAAATCAGAGCGATCGACGGGACCAAAGTAGCGTGAGTCGGCAGAGTTTTCGCGGTTGTCGCCCATCACCCACACGCACCCGTCGGGAACGGTGTAGGGATAGCTTACCTGAGCGCCGGGCGCTTGGACCGAAAGTGGCCAGCTCATGCCCGTCGTATAGTCCTCGTCGAGCGCTTGGCCGTCAACGACCACCTTGCCATCCTGCAGGTCGACCGTCTGGCCGGCCGTGGCAATAACGCGCTTGACAAGAACATCATGCTCGGAGGTGCCATCGGGGTTGTGAAACACCACGATATCGCCCTGCTTGACGGGCTGACCGAGCTCGAGGCTCACCTTTTGTGCCAAGATCTGGTCGCCAATCTCGATCGTGGACTCCATGGAGCCGGTGGGCACCACAAAGGGCTCGACCACAAACGAGCGAATCAGGAAGGTGGCGACCAGCGCGATCGCGATGACCGCGATCCACTCAAAAACGCCCCTCAACGCGGAATGTTGCGTAGGAACCATACTCACTCCTCGCTCTGCGAATACGAAGCGTCAAGAATCTCCTGCGCGTAAGCGCGCTCCTCGGGCGTGAGCCGCGCCGTCTCGATCAAGTCGGGACGCCAGCGGCAGGTGCGCTCGATGGCGTTCTTGCGACGCCAGGCATCGACCTTGGCGTGATCGCCGCTCACAAGCACCGGAGGCACGCCCTCGCCGTTGAACTCGGCAGGACGGGTGTACTGCGCGTACTCGAGCAGGCCTCCGTCCTCGGCGGTCGAGAACGACTCGTCGACGTTGCTCATCTCGTCACCAAGGGCGCCGGGAATGAGGCGTACGACGGCATCGGCAACGACCATAGCGGGAAGTTCGCCGCCCGTAAGCACATAGTCGCCAATCGACAGACGCTCATCGGCATACGCATACGCGCGCTCGTCGACGCCCTCGTAACGGCTGCACACAAACAGCAGGCGCTCACTTTTGAGCAGGCGCTCGGCCACATGCTGCGTAAAAGGCTCGCCACAGGGGGTGAAGAACACAACCGTGGGCTTGGGACCCTCTGCGCTAATGGCCTCGATGGCCTCTGCGATAGGCTCGACCTTCATGAGCATGCCCTGCCCGCCGCCGTACGGCTCGTCATCGACGGTACGATGGCGGTCGTGCGTCCAGTCGCGCAGGTTATACGCCTTAAAACCAAAAAGGCCGGCCTTGCGGGCGCGGCCCAAAATCGATGTGGACATGACGGGCTCAAACATCTCGGGAAAGACCGAAAGGGTCTCAATCAGCATGTTGTCCTCCCTACTTGTCCATATCGATCAGGCCGTCCATAACATGGGCGGAAATTGTTCCTGTGTCGGGAAGATCGAGCACAACCTGCTCGATCACGGGAATCAGTACCTCGCCGTACCGGTCGCCCTCGACAACCCAAACATCGTTAGCGGGCGTCGACATGATCTCGACGATCATGCCGAGCGAACCGAAGCGCTCGTCGACCACCTCACGACCCAACAGGTCGGTATAGGCAGCGTCGAGCGAATCGAGCTCAAAGTCGTCACGATTTGCCAGCACGTAGCATCCCGTGATGCCCTCGGCGGCCGTCAAGTCGTCAATGCCCTCAAACGAGACCAAATCGCCATCGCCCGTATCGGTGACGGACACGACCGTGCAAAAGCGGTCGCGCTTGAGCGCCGGCGGCGTCAGGGCGACGCGCATACCAGGCTCTAATACAGAAGGAAGCCCCCGCAGCGGCTGCGCGAGGACCTCCCCCTTCCTTCCGTGCGGCTTGACCACACGGGCGATGTTTTTGTACTGGGACCTCAAGGTCCTAGCCCAGAACCTCTACCTCGACAGCAGTGTCGAGGCGAGCGGCCAGTGCACGGGCGAGCGTGCGAATGGCCTTGATGGTACGGCCACGACGGCCGATGACCTTAGCGACGTCATCCTCGGCGACCGAAACCTCAATCGTAGAGGCGTCGTCACCATCGATGACCTCAAGACTCACGGAATCCGGGTCGTCGACGATCTGAACAACGAGATATTCGACGAGATCGGCGATGCGATCTGAGAGCATTGCCTCACCCTCGAGCTGTGCAGCGTCAACCTCAGGCACGATTTACTCCTCGGCGCCCTCAGCGGCCTCAGCGGCAGCCTTAGCGGCCTCGGCCTCTTTGGCGAGCTGCTTCTTGGACTTCTTGACGACGGTCTCGGTCTTCTCGCCCTCGTTGGCGGCCTTGACCAGAGCGGCGACGGCGTCGGTGAGCTGAGCGCCCTTGGACTGCCAGTCGGCGATCTTCTCGAGGTCGAGGTTGATGGTCTTGGGGGCGGTCATCGGGTTGTAGCGGCCAACCTCCTCGATGATACGACCGTCACGCGGGGCGCGGGAATCGGCGACGACGACACGGTAGTACGGACGCTTCTTAGCGCCGTGACGAGCAAGGCGAATCTTGACTGCCAAAGGAAACTCCTCCAACCAAGCAGCTTTAGGCTGCAACTACAAACAAACAGTTGAACATAATACGCCATCGACGCGGGCAGGTGAAGTCCGTGAGACCAACTTCTTCGGTGTAGTCGAGGGCAAATCCATATCTTAGACAAGAATTCGGGATTTGCAAGCACATACACGCACCCCACATGAGCTGCGCGGTATACTCATGACATGGAAAGACGCGAACATACATACGGTTATGAGGATGCCACGGGCGTCACGCCGCCTCCCTGGACGGGTCCGGCGGTGGGCCTGATGGACCTCGATGCGTTTTTTGCGAGCGTGGAGATGCTCGATCATCCCGAATGGCGCGGAAAGCCGCTCATCGTGGGCGGAGACGCCGATTCGCGCGGCGTCGTGTCCACGTGTTCGTATGAGGCACGTCGCTTTGGCGTGCACTCTGCCATGGCCTCGGCCGAGGCGCGGCGCTTGTGCCCGCAAGCCATTTGGACGCACGGGCACTTTGATCGCTACCGCGAGGTGAGCGCGCAGGTCATGGCGATTCTCGCTGACGAGACCCCGCGCGTTGAGCGCGTATCCATCGACGAAGCCTTTATCGATATCACACCGGGTCGCTTTGCGCCCGAGGACCCGCTGCTGGTTGCACGGCGTATAAGCGACCGCGTGGCAGCGCTGGGAGTGACGTGCTCCATTGGCGTAGGCTGCAACAAGACGGTCGCAAAGATCGCAAGCGAGCGGGACAAGCCGTTTGGGCTGACCATCGTGCGCCCCGGGACGGAACAGCGCTTTTTGGCCGCGCTGCCGGTATCTGCCATGAGCGGCATCGGGCGCTCGGCCGAGGAGCGACTGCGCCGCATGCGAATCTACACCCTCGGCGAGCTATCACGTGCACCGGAATCCACCTTGGCCTCTATTTTTGGCGTCAACGGCGAACGCATGCGCCAGCGTGCGCTGGGACTCGAAATCTCCGAAGTCACGAGTCTCGATGAAGGGCGCGAGGTCAAGTCGGTCAGCAATGAACGCACCTTTGCGAAAGATTTGACTGAGCGTGGGGATATTGAGGCGGCGATTGCGCTGTTGGGAGAGTCAGTGGGACGCCGCCTGCGCCGTCAGGGACTGACGGGTGCCACGGTAACGCTCAAGCTTAAGTATTCGTATGGAAGCGGTCGCTCGGCACAGCGCCGGCTGCCTCATCCGACCGACGATGAGAACATTTTCGTGGCGGTTGCACTCGAACTGCTCGACAATATCTGGCAGGAAGGCATGCATGTTCGCTTAGCGGGCATCGGCATGAGCGACTTCGACCACCAAGGCGGGATCCAAACCGACCTGTTCTGCGAAGTCGATGACCGCGGGGCCCAATCCAGCGACCGACGCGACCTCTCCGTCGCCATCGATGCCGTCCGAGACAAATTCGGCGACACCGCCCTATCCTTCGGCCGCCAATCCCGCTTCAACGATTAACCGCCTTTGGGCAAAAAGAAAGCCGGGCAGCTGCGAATGATTATTCTAGGACGGGGATTTTTTAATCATTTGGAGCGTCATTTCGCCCTTTGAATGATATTGGTCCCAATTCCCGTCAGACGCGAAATCTGGTCAATCGTAAACCCCCGATGCCTCAACACTGCCAGAAGACGATTTCGCTCTGATTTCGGCAAAGTTTTAAGCTGATAAGGCTCATGAGGAGCCAAAAGAGCCCGGGCAACTTCCAGCGCATCCATATCGGAGATATGCTTACCTTCGGGCATAAAATAGGGATTAGGCTTGCCGTCGGTACTCGAAAGATAAAACGCTTCCGTACCCCCAAACAGATTGAGAATACCTTCACAATCACAAATTTCGGGATGAGAGAAATACTCATGGAAGCTGCTCCAGCGATACAGAGGAGCAGAAGAAATACCTGCTTTTGCAGGATTGTCGTGTATGTATCGGACGCAACGGAGCAGCTGTTTGTCGTCAGAAATGATCACACTCTTGAATCGTTCCTGGAACACCGGTCCGCGGCGACCGGTTTTTTGATTGAAGTGTTTCGCATATGCCGTATCAATCGCATGCATAGCAACGCTCATCTGATTATCGAGATCATCAAATAGCAGGTGAACATGATTGTCCATGAGGCACCAGGCAAGAAGACGAATATGAGCGGACGTAAATCGTCTGTTCAATAGATTGAGAAAATAAAGGCGATCGTCATCGTCTTCGAAGATCAGCTGGCCAGCACAGCCCTTGAGCATGACGTGATAATGGCCGAGTTCGGACAACGCACGGGCAACACGAGTCATCGAAACCCTCCCTTCCAAGGATGCAGTAGTCACAGCATACAAAAGGAAAGGAAGAAAAGGGCCGAACCGCCCAACAAAGGTGAGCGGTTCGGCAAACGGTAGCAATGATTATTTTATCCCCGTCCCAGAAAAATCATTTAGAGGAGGTCGAGGGGAAGCTGGGGGGCGTCTCCCCAGAGTTTCTCGAGGCGGTAGAAGTCGCGGGCTTCGGGAGTGAAGACGTGGACGACAACCGAACCATAGTCCATGAGCATCCAGGTCTTCTGCTCGCGGCCCTCGATGGAGAACGGATGCTCGCCGCAAGCCTCGGCGACCTTCTCCTCGATCTCGTCGACGATAGAATCGACCTGACGGTTATTGGTACCGGTGGCGAGCACAAAGTAGTCGCACACATCGGAAAGCTCGGTCAGGTCGAGCACCTGAACGTCCTCGCCCTTCTTGTCGTAGGCGGCCTGCGCGGCGGCGCGGGCGACATCCTCGGCGGCGACACCGCTCGCGGACAGCGAGGCGGCGGTGCGGTCGGACGTGGCGGCGAAGCTCTTGTGCTCCACGTTCTCAAGAATCTGCTCGTCAGTCATGGTCTCGTCGGCCATGGAATACCTCTTTCTAGACACACCCGAGCTAGCGCAGCTGGGCGTAATGGTTGTAAATCGTAATAGCCGTGGGATAAAGATAGCGCCCGGACTGGATCACATAGACCAAACCCTGCGCAAAACAGGAGAAGAACAACTCGTCGAGCGTCGACTCCCCCACCATCTTGCGCAGCGCATGCGCATAGTCGCCGTGGCGGTTGGGCTCGATGGCATCGGCCACAAAGACCACCATATCGAGCGGCGTCATGTCGCAGGCACCCACGGTGTGACGGTCGACAGCCTGGAAAACGGCCGGCGACAACTCGGGGAAAAGCTGCGGAAGCTCATAGGCGGCAACAGGACCATGCAAAAGCGGCGTCGCGGCGGAAGGAGAGCCGGCAATCTTAATGCCGTAATGCAGAGCACGCGTGACCAGCTCGTCAT
>CABUSL010000076.1 GCA_902494295.1 uncultured Collinsella sp. | reverse complement strand
TCATGTCGACCGGGTGCCCCGCTTTTCTTGGAGGGTTCTCTAGTAACTTTTTCAAAACCAATGATCATCAGGTCGGTAGGCCTGTGCGTCACTCGCTACGGAGGCAGTACGCCATTGAACAAGGGGGGCAATTATTTTTCACGGCGACCTCCTCCCCGCTTGATGACGAGCGCGACAACAATAACCGCCACTCCGATGGCAGCCAAAACCGCCACCAGCACCAACGCTCTATCTCCCGTCGAGGGCATAAAGCTTCGACTTGCTTCTTTGCTTGGGGTGTTGAGCACCGACAGCTCAATCGAACCCGTCCCGGCATCGGCGGTATCAACCCGTAGGGAGCTCTCGGCCGACACGGTCACCTCGGGCTTCGCTGCTGCTACCTGTTTAACGTCCAGGCCCTCGGCCGTAACTGTCACCGCACGTTTGCCCTCAAAGGCGGTGTAGCCCTTGGGAGCCGCGACCTCTTCGACGGTGTAGACACCCGCGTCCACACCGTTCAATTCCACATGGCCATCTGCGCCGGTGGTGACGCACGCGCCGGCATCCGTCGACCACGCGCCGTCGGTCGTTAGAATGCGCCCGCGGTCATCGATGATGCGCAGCTTGGCGCCCGCGAGCGGTTCATCGTCCGAGCTTGAGCGCTTGATCAGACTGAGTCCCCAGGTGTAGACCGTCGCATCGTCACTCGGCGTGCGGGTGAATCCGGCGTCGCCGGACTGGTCGGCGAGGGGAGAGCGCGGGTAACGCAGGAAGACCTCGTTGGGATTGCCCTTGGTAGCGCCTCGATTGCAGTTGGCCCCCAACGGCGCATTGTAGACAGCGACCACGCGGGCGCCCGAGGTAAAGGCGTCTGCCCCGCCGAGCGCGGCGATGAGGTCGCCGGTACGCACGGTGAAGGCATTGCCCTCGACCGAGACCTTGCACCGTGAAGTTATGTCTGTCCACCCTTTAGCCGGCGTCGAGCTGACGTTGCCGCCCTCACATGCGACCACATCGAAGCCGCCGTCCGCGCCCGCCGCCACGTACATGCGCATGCTCGTGGCGACCTTGGAGGGGTCGAGCCCCACGTTCATGGTGTCGACGAACTGCACCGTATAGGCGTCGTAGGCCGTGAGCCCGGCCGGGACCGTGGCAGAGAGGCGCCAGTACAGGTCGTCGGCGACCGTGGCGTCGGCGGCCTTGCCCCATGCGGCGGTGCTGTCCTCCAGCACGTGCTTGGCCACCTTGGGCGTCGCGGCCTTGGGCTTGACGGTGACGGCGCTGCCGCCGACCAGGGCCATGATCGGCGCGGTGCCGGCCTCGCCCTGAGCGATGGCGTCGTCGTCGACAACGATGAGCCAGTAGCCACAGGGCAGCTCGGCCGCCGTGCCCGCGTTAAGGCCCACGGAGGCGGCGCCTGCTTCGACAATTGCGCGGGCAAGTTTTGCCGTCAGCGCAGTCGTCATGCGTCCGTCGGCATTCATCCATTCGGCTGCCGCTTGCGCCGTCGATGCCGAGCTATCAAGCCCCGCATCATGAAGCACAGGGAGAACGGCCTGGCAAACGGCATCATTCGCCCACGCCAAGTCCGTCGCAACCTTTTGATCGGAGCCGGCCTTATCGGCAACAGTTGCCGAAAAGAGCTGGTACGCATCGTATTGCGTCGCGACGTCGCCGCTAATCGTGATGACCCCGGCATCGGCAGCACGGACCGTCTCGGGCGACACTGCAAAAGCAAGGATAGCCATCATGGCCACCATCATGACGGTCAACAAGCGGCGGCTAAGCCTACTCACGGCGACCACCTCGATCTTGATCGCGATGGCGGCGAGCATGCATCCACGTCGCGGCAAAGCACAGCAACGATGCGCCAGCCAAATACGTCATAGTCAAGCCAGCCCCGCCCGCCTCGGGAAGCGTGGTCGAGTATTTGTTGGTAAAGGTTGGCGGATCCTGAGAGCCCTTGCCATAGGTAACTACGACGTTGAGCTGGTCCGTGCCATTAGTTACCTTAACCGTGACGTTGTACACGGTCCTGTCATAGGTGATGTGATCTTTAACATGGTCGACGGCGCCCTCGGGCTCGACCTCGGAGATGGTGTAGGTATAGGTTCCCGCCTTGTTGTACTTGACGTCAAAGGAGACATTTCCCTTGTCATTATTGGTCACCGTCTGGAGCACTTTGCCCTCGGCGTCCTTGAGCGCGAACGAGAACTGACCTTCCCTGAAGGTTCCGCCTTTAAGCACTTTCTTTGCTTTTATCGTCGCTTTGCCTTCAAGGGGCGCGTCATACACCCAAATCTCTGCATCTGACGTTATCTCCGTATTGGCACCAAGCAAAGATTTCGCCGTATTCATGGCTTGCTCGTATTGCCCGTCGTCCGCGCTGCCCTTGAGCAGAATCCATGTTGGTTGGGCGGCGCGATATCCAGGAGGCGCCGTCGTCTCTTCGAGGCAGTAAAGCTTGCAGGATGCCATGGCGCCCGAACTCGTTCCCGAACTCGTTCCAAAAGTCACACTTCCGTCAGGGCCAGTCGTTCCGTCAGAAAAAAACGTCTTTGCGCCCTCAACGCCGGCACTGTCCTGCGCCTTATCCATGTCAATCGCATAGAGTGTGAACGTAGCGTCAGCCAACGGCGCGGTAACGTCCTTTTCATCCACTTTGTGGACCACAATGCCGTGCCCCGTTCCGCCTCCCGATGCGCCGGCATCTATGTCATATTCACGTTCGTGTTTCACATACCCGCCTGCAATACCTTCAAGCTGTGCCTCGTTGGAAAGGGAAACTGTACCAGACTCACCGGACAGAACTTCATATTCTACTTTCAGATATTTCTCATCGGGAAGCCTCAACGTCAATCGCTGCTGCTTTCCAGCGCCTCCGACAAAGAGATCAAGAGCCGTCCTGTATTTTTCTTTTGTCAGCACACGCCATTCGCCGTTATCGCGCTCAGATACGCTAAGCGACGAGGGGATAAACGTGCACTTAGAATCCATCACATCATATAGATCGAGGTAGTCGGTTCCGTCTTTTAGGTCTAGCGCCGATTCATTAACAAAAATCGTGTAGTGAATTCGTTTACTATTACTTACTGACGCACCGGTCTTTGACAATACGTCGTTCTTGATCTGTACGGTATCAGAGCCCGCCTTAAAATCCTTATTATCCGAGCTCGCACTCGCCGAGTTCGTAAGCTCGCCGAGGTTCTTTGACGTGTCGACCACTGACCTCTTGACAGCAGTTGCATACGTCAGCTTCACATAGCCTGTATTGTTACTCAACTTTTCCGTTGGAATCGAAAACGTAACCTCTCGACGATCAACGGCAGGCGTCAGCAAGACACCCGAAGCCTCGGTTTTTTCTCTCTCATGTTCCCATTCGCGGCCGGGCACCGCCGTCTCGTAGGGATTTGAATACAAAGAATATTTAGCCGAACAGGGGATATAACTCATTCCATCAGGAAGCTCATCTTTAACAACGACATCTTTACCATTAAGCTTGCCCGCGCCATAAGATTCATCGGCAGGAGTCTTAACTCGATTGACATAGACCGTCCAGTCGACAATCCACGCACCTTTGTCGTTCGAGCCATCAACTGGTTTCCAATCAAACGCCTCATCCCACCGTGCCTGCGAACCATCTTCATTTATTTTTACGCTCTTCTCTACCGAAGGCTTCGTTTCGCTTTCAACATAGTAAAAAACGTAATCAGAATAGCCGCTAAACCCATCAACAGAGGCAAAGTTAGAGTACCAACCAGGAAGTGCGTCGGTCACCGTTTTATACGTAATAACCACTTCAGGGTCTTTATCCAGTGCTTTTTTGACTTTATCCATATTGGTTATTCGGATATTGCAGTTATGTTGGTTGCTTTTCTGCGACAGATCTGCGCCTCCCTCAAACTTCCAATCGGGACCTTGGTCCAGCTTGGTATCCCCGATGGTAATTACATGTGAAGGACCATCGGAGGTATCCGGCCCCATAGTCTGCTTCCAAGCCGCCAGCATGGTATCTTTGATAAGAACGGATGTTGGGTTTTTCGCATTTACGTAATCACGGAGCTCTACGCGTAATTGCCAAGTTGCTTTTCCGGTCCGAGATGCCTCATCCGGATTAAGCAGTGTTTTACGAATGGTCTTGCCCGTCCAAGGACGGTTGTAGTATGCGGTGCTTTCTCCGGAGGGCTGATCTGAACCTTCTTTTTTCACGCTTGCCGTGTTGCTTACCTTTTCGTAGGATTTCTCATCTTTCAGCTTGGTTTGATAGACGATGCAATAGGTCGCATACCGGTCGCCCTCTTTTGGATTAAACGTATAGCTAAATGAATCCCCTGACTCGCTCAGCGTTCTCTCATCAATCTTTTGTTTTTCATCGGCGGTCTCTCCCTTGTAGACCTTGTAGTTGCCAATATAATCCTGCTTGCCATCGAGCTTGTCGGTAAAGGCGTAGCCAGACATATCGGCCTTGAGAGATCCCCTGTTGAGCACAACCTTCCAAGTGATGACAGACGATGTTCCGGAGCCAGCCCCTTTTTGAATCATGTCGTATTGAAACGGTTCCGACACCCCGTTAATCGTAAGAGATTGTTGGGGATTTGCTTTTCCCCAAGTTGCTTGTACGCTATTCCTACCTTGCGTAGGTGTGCCATTAGAAAGAGACAAGTTCTTGCTAACTGTCGTTTCGTAGGTAACGGTATGGTCGCCCTGAGAAAGGTTACCTAGCGACAATATTGCAGTTCGCTCTTCGATGCTCACGGACGAACCAAGAGGATTTCCATCGAGCTTGAAGCTGCTTTGGTCAAAGTCCAGGTAGTCGCCGAGCGTATCGATCAGCTTTACATCCGTTGCGTGCGACGTAACACTCAGAATAATAGTCCAAGTTATCTTGGCAATTCCAGTACTGCTATCCTGAGAAAAGATACCCGATTTACTTCCCTCAACTGCGCCATCTTGAATCTTAATCGGCACAGCTTCGCCAACGCCTGGAAATTTCAGTTCGGCTTTTTTGCCGTCATCTACATCTTTGTCTTTGAGCGTAAACTCGAAATTGATCCGCACATAGAGCGAAGAGGGATGGCCGCTGAGATAGCTGTCATCGTAATTAAAAACGAACTTGTTATCCTTTATGTACCAAGTTCCCATCCTTTGTGCATTCTCGGTATCGTCCGTCCATAAGACACCGCCCTCGTTGTTCTCCACAGCAATCGAATTGGGAAAGGTATAGATCGCCTCAAGCCTTTCAGGTGTAGGCCCACAATTCTCATAAAAATGAGCCTCCATAGAACCGTAGATAGTATCGGCTGTCGTAATCGAGGGTGAGCTCTCTTTACCGAAAGGCTGCTGACGTTCCTTATCGGCATACAGCCCAACCGTAACGTCCGCCGTATTCTCATCAATCACAATCGGCGTCGGCGTCGTCGCATCCTCAGCGCGCACGGGGGCTGCGCCGTGAAAAACTGCAGCGGTAAGGCTAATTAAAATAAAGACCAGGGTCGCCATACCCAGCGACCGTGAGCGGTGTGCGTCCATAGTTGTCCCTTAATTCCTACAACACAGTGTGGAATACGGCGAATCGTCGGATCGAACACAAGCCCCCAACATCTACGAGAACCTACCTAGCGCATTGCAAGAACCCATTGGGGGCAACTTCTAAGACGGTTCGTCTATGCCACAATGCATAAAATACAATATAGATAACAGTCATGTAAACCGCTGGTAAAGAGGTCTTTTAATGTAATACCAGTTGATATTTATCTGTTAACGGTTTTGTATCAAAGCGGTTATATCCTGTGGAATTATGTATATGTTTAAACAACTTTACTTTGGCTGGAAAGCCGCTCGGGGGATAACCTCCTCCACCGTGGTGCAAAGTAACCTGTCCCCTTGCACCAAAAAGGGCGCCGACCATTGCGGTCGACGCCCTTTCTTGTTAGACGCTATAAAGCCCGGCACTTATTTGTTGACCTGGCCGGCGCGAACGGCAGCCTTCTTGCGGTCGGTAGCATTGAGCAGACGCTTGCGCAGGCGGATGTTCTTGGGAGTAATCTCGACCAGCTCGTCGTCGGCGATGTACTCCAGCGCTTCCTCCAGCGAGAAGGTGCGGGGCGGCACCAGCTGGACGGAGATATCGGAGGTCGAGGAACGCTGGTTGCCCAGGTTCTTGGTGCGAGCGATGTTGACGACCATGTCGCCGGCCTTGCTGCGCTCGCCCACGATCATGCCCTCATAGCACTCGGTGCCCGGCTCAACAAACAGCTGGCCGCGCTCCTGCAGCGTACCCAGAGCATAGGCAACGGCCTTCTCGGTGGTCATGGAAATCATGGCGCCGTTCTGACGGTTGCCGATCTCGCCGGCATAGGGGCCGTACTCCAGGAAGGTGTGGTAGAACACGCCCTCGCCGTGGGTGACGTTCATGATGCGGTTCTTAAGGCCCATGATGCCACGCGTCGGGATCTTAAACTCGAGGTGCGTCACGATGCCCGAGGTATCCATGCTCGTCATGATGCCGCCGGAGGTGCCGAAGACCTCAACGACCTTGCCCGAGTACTCGTCCGGGCACTCGACGACGGCCTGCTCGACGGGTTCCATCTTGTTGCCGTTCTCGTCCTTCTTAAACAGAACGCGGGGACGGCCGACCTGGAACTCAAAGCCCTCGCGGCGCATGGACTCCATCAGGACGGACAGGTGCAGAATGCCACGGCCCGAGACCTCGACGCCGCTCTTGTCCTCGAGCTCCTCGATCTTCATGGTCACGTTGTTCTCGGCCTCGTTGAACAGGCGCTCCTTGAGCTGACGGGCGCCCACGATGTCGCCATCGCGGCCGACGAGCGGGGAGGTCGAAGCCTCAAAGACGATGGACAGGGTCGGCGGGTCGATCTCGATGGGCTCGAGCTCGACAGGGTTCTCGGGATCGGTGTAGACATCGCCGATATCGGTGCGGTCGATGCCCACGACGGCGGCGATGTCGCCGGCGCCGACTTCCTGGCACTCGGTGCGACCCAGGTAGTCGAAGGTAAAGAGCTGCTTGACGGTGGCGGTAGCGCTGGAGCCGTCGTTCTTGACAACCAGGATCTGATCGCCCTGATGGATGGCGCCGGAGTACACGCGACCGATACCGATGCGGCCGACGAAGTTGGAGTGGTCGATGGTCACGCACTGCATGGCCAGCGGGGAGTTCTCGTCAACCTCGGGCGCGGGCATGTCGTCAATGATCATATCGAGCAGCGGATACATGTCCATGTTGCCGTCGTTGGGGTCAAGACGGGCAAAGCCATTCATGGCGCTGGCGTAGACCACGTGCTCCATGGCGAACTCGAGCTGGTCGTCGGTGGCACCCAGGTCGGCCATAAGGTCCAGGCAGTCGTTGTAGGCCTTCTCGGGGTTGGCGCCCGGACGATCGATCTTGTTGATGACGATCATGATCTTAAGGCCGGTGTCAATAGCGTGACGCAGCACGAAGCGGGTCTGGGGCATGGGGCCCTCAAAGGCGTCGACCAGCAGCAGGGCGCCGTCGGCCATACGCAGCACGCGCTCGACCTCGCCGCCGAAGTCGGCGTGGCCCGGGGTGTCGATGACGTTGATCTTGACGTCCTTGTACTCGATAGAGATGTTCTTGGCGAGAATCGTAATGCCGCGCTCGCGCTCCTGGTCGTTGGAATCCAGGACGCGGTCCTCGACCTGCTGGTTAGCACGGAAGGCGTCCGTGGCACGCAGGAGCTTGTCGACCATCGTCGTCTTGCCGTGGTCGACGTGGGCGATGATGGCGATGTTCCTCAGATTATCTACGCGCATGTAGTTCCCCTATCTTCTATCCATATACAAACGGCACGCGTATGCGGCCCGCCCAGCGATACAACGCTCAGCGGGAATATTGAGCCTTTTACCGAAAACTCGTTTATTTTAGCGATTTTAGATGAGAGGGGTTTCCTCACCTGCAGGTTCAGGGTCGCTCCACATAAAACCATCGCCGGCGCCCATGCCCTCATACAGCACATATGCCGAAAAACCACTCTCGAGCGTCGTCTCAAAGAAGCTCACGAGCAGGGCGTCATGGTAGCCGCCATCGATCTCGACACAACCGGTATAGCCGATGGCATATCGGGCGATACGGCCCAGGCCCTCGTCCTTAAGACCCATCTTGTGCTCGGAGATAAAGTTGGTGGCCGCCTCCAGGCACGCCTCTTCGCCGTCCTCGTCGAGCGCCGCCAGATATCGGTTGGAAGCAGCGTCCTCAATCGCCACAACTACGCCCGGATTCTCGCCGGCGGCAAGGTCGTCCAAGAACGCACCAATCAGGTCACACACCATGGCGTCGAGCTCGGCGGAGACGTTACCGGCGTCCTGCATATCCTGTGCCATCTTTAGACCTTCCCATCGAGTCTGGCGTCGTTACAGTTCTTGTGCCTCGGCGGCGATCTTGGCGGCGGCGTCGCGGGCGCACATCATATCCATCGCGCGCTTGTCGAGCACCTTGATCTGACTGGTCAGCATGACCGCATCGACCACGCCCCAGATCACGAGGCCCGTAGAGATCGAAAACCCAAGCGCACCAACTGTACCACGAAGGCGCGAGCAGATTGCCGCGACAAGGACGGAGACGACAACCATCTTGATAAACGAGCCGCGGCGCTCGCGAAGCGTGCGGGCCTGCGTCACATAGGCAATGCGAGCCGCCTCAGAAGCCTCCGAGCGCATCTGGGCCTCGCGGGCGATCGCAGCCGCCTCAGCAGAAACGCCGGCGCTCATGAGAGTGCACTCCGTCGCGTGTTTGTCGAGCATTTAGAAGTCATCGGGGGAGAGCGTATGGACGAACTCGTCGAACTTCTCGAACTCCTGCTCGTCGTCAGCTTCCTCGGCATGGGCAGAAACGGTACCCAAGCGATTCATGATGTCGTCCTCCACAAACATGGGGGCATTGCTGCGCACGGCAAGGGCAATGGCATCACTGGGACGGGCATCGATCTTGCGCTCGTCACCATCGGCCAGTACGACGATCGTCGCGTAGAACACCGGCGGCTCGGCGCGAACGATCTCGATGCGCTCGAGCTTGGCGCCCAGGGCGCCAACAGTATCGAGCAACAGGTCATGGGTAATCGGGCGCTCGGCGCGACCGCTATCGATGCCACGGCTGATGGCCGCGGCCTCAAACGAACCAGTCTGAATGGAAAGGGAACGCAGCGGTGCAGGCGAGTCCGATTTGCTGCAGCGCTCGCGAAGCACGATAAGCGATGGCACGGGACCGGCGGCCATGACGATGGTCTCTATGTCGACACGAACCATGGAACACCTCCGGTACGTAGCGGTTAACACGCGGCAGCTCCACCGCATTGAATAGCTATACTACCCAATCTTTCGCACAGCACACAAAACCAAAATGAGATTTATCGCAGACAAGAAAAAAGCCCCGAGGCAACGCCTCAGGGCTCTTCACAGTTTTGATGGTGGACCTGACAAGATTCGAACTTGTGACCTCCCGGTTATCAGCCGGACGCTCTAACCAACTGAGCTACAGGTCCATCATGGTGGAGGTTAGGGGGATCGAACCCCTGACCTCAGGCTTGCAAAGCCCGCGCTCTCCCAGCTGAGCTAAACCCCCACGGAGACAGTAATAAACACCCCAGCGGCGACTCGGCTCTCGCTGGGGTGTTTATTGCGAAAGAAAGTGGTGGACCTGACAAGATTCGAACTTGTGACCTCCCGGTTATCAGCCGGACGCTCTAACCAACTGAGCTACAGGTCCATCGCGCAAGGGATATATTAGACGAGTCGTTACGCGCGCGTCAACAACTTTTTTGAAAATCTTTGAGGGGTGTCGCCCCCGGCTGCCCGGCGGCATGCGAAGTCGCCTGCTCGGACAGTCCTGCTCGCACGGAGAGCACATTAAGTGCTCTCC
>CABUSL010000075.1 GCA_902494295.1 uncultured Collinsella sp. | reverse complement strand
TCATCGTGTCGCCGTGGATCCTGTCCGTGCTGACCACCGACCGCCTCGCGCGCAACTACGAGCTGGTCACCAAGCACAACCTCAAGTACCGCCGCTACTACCACCAGTTCGACTACTAAGAGCTGGTCACGGGTCCGATATCTTGGCTGGTTGATATCTCGACCCTGCACAAGGGCGTCCGCATTTGCGCGGGCGCCCTTTTTGCGTTGTGACAAGAGACTGCTGCTAACCGCTCGCCCTATGTTTCCAAATGAATACGCTATGAGCGGTTGCGGCGGATTTTCCCCGCAAGCACTCTAGTATGCTAAAGTACCCAGAAGACCGGCGGAGCTATGCCGGTCTTCTGCTCTATATGAAACACAGCATGAGGAGGCTCACCAGATGACGGCCACACCGTGGGGATTCCGGGACATATTGCCCGAGGAGGCTCAGGCGCGCGAGGAGATCGCATATACGGTGAAGGGCTGCTTTAGGGAGCATCATTACCTGCCGGTCGAGACGCCACTGCTCGAGGACAAGGGTTCGCTCGAGGAGGGCGGGCGCATTGCGGACACGCCGTTTAAGCTCTTTGACGATGATGGCCGCCTGCTGGTGGTCCGTCCCGACAACACACTGCCGATCGTTCGCCTGGTTTCGACTCGCATGCGCGCGGCCGATCTGCCGCTGCGCCTGCGCTACGAGGCGCCGGTGGTCCGCGAGTGCCAGCGCAATGCCGGTGGCTCGCGTCAGTTTACACAGCTGGGCTTTGAGCTTATCGGCGCGGGCGACACCGCGGGCGATGTCGAGATTGTCTCACTGGTCGCCGAGGCCGTGCGCAAGCTGGCACTTCCCGGTGCGCGCATTATCGCAGGTAGCGTGCGTCCGTTTAAGGAGCTGCTCGCGGCATGCGAGGATCGCGAGCTGGCCGCCGAGGCCCTGTGCTGCGTGCACGCCAACGACTTTGTGGGCCTCGATGCCCGCGTGGCGGCAAGTGCGGAGTCCGATGCCGTCAAGGCCGCCATTAGCGAGCTGCCGCGTCTGCACGGCGGTGCCGAGGTACTCGACCGCGTGGACGCGCTGCTGGAGGCCGCCGGTATCGTCGCGCCGCTGACGCGCGAGCTGCGTGCCCTGGTCGAGGGCCTGGCCCCCGAGGAGGCCCAGGTGCTGTCGTTCGACTTCTCTATCATGAACTCTTTCGATTACTACACAGGCCTGGTCTTTAAGGCCTATGCCGGCGGACTGCCCGATCCGGTCGGTTCGGGCGGACGCTACGATTCCATTTTTACCGGCGCATTTGGCGACGGCATCGAAGTGCCGGCGGCGGGCTTCGCCTTTTCGCTCGAGCGTCTGGAGGCCGCGCGCACCTCGGCCGAGGATGCCGCTTCCGACGGCGATCACGCCGCGGGCCGTGGCGCCGAGGGCCCGCTGCGCATCGCCGTGCCCAAGGGCTCGCTTAAGGCCGACACGCTCGACGTGCTCGAGACCGCGGGCCTGGACGTCTCTGAGCTGCGTGACCCCGGCCGTCACCTGATCGTGCGCGGTCGCGACACACGTGCCGGCGAGGGCGCGGTCGGCGATATCGAGTTTGTCATCGTGCGTCCCAGCGATGCGCCTGCCTTTGTGGGTTGCGGCGGTGCCGATTGCGGCATCTGCGGCTGGGACTCGCTCAACGAGGCAGACCTCAACCTGCTGCAGCTGGTCGACCTGGGCTATGGCCTGTGCACCTTTATCGAGGCGGAGCCCGCACGGCGCGCCGGTCAGGCCGAGCGCAACTATGCTCGCCGCGGGTCGCTTCGCGTGGCCACCAAGTATCCGCGTATCGCGAGTGCCTGGTATGCCGAGCGAGGCGTGAACGCGGACATCGTTTCGCTGCACGGCAACATAGAGTTGGGCCCCATCGTCGGCATGACCGATCGCATCGTGGATATTACCGCCACGGGCGCCACGCTGCGCGACAACGACCTGGTCATCACCGGTCGCATCATGGACTGCACAGCCCGCTTCTTTGTCAATCCGGGTGCTGCGCGCCTTGATCCGCGCGTACGCAATCTGGCAGATCGCCTGGCCGCGGCCGTTAAGGACAAGCATTTTGAGCCCGTCGCGGGCTCGGCACAATAGCGCGAGCGCGCACGGGCGCCCCGACGTACGGGCTGCGGGCCGATTGGCGCCGCCGCCCGGCCTCTCGTTTTTCGAACACAACCTCGACCGATAGGGGATACCGATATGAAGACCATCAAGCTTGCTCCCGGTGAGCGCCTCGTTACCAACCAGCTCAACCGCAAGGGCGTGCTGCCGCAAAACATCGTCGACGCCGCCCGCGATATCGTGGCCAACGTGCGTGCCAACGGCGATGCCGCGGTGCGCGATTACTGTCAGCGTTTTGACGGTGTCGAGCTGCAGAGCTTCCGCCTGCCGCAAGAGCAGATCGATGCCGCGCTCGAAGGCCTCGACCCGGCCTTTGTCGCCGCGCTTGAGAAGGCCGCGCGCCAGATTCGCGAGTTCCACCAGCGCGAGGTCGAGCAGAGCTGGTTTACCACGCGTGTGGACGGCACGATGCTCGGCGTTAAGGTGACCCCGCTCGCGGCGGCCGGCATCTATGTACCGGGCGGCCGCGCGCAATATCCCTCCACCGTGCTCATGAACGCCATTCCCGCCAAGGTCGCCGGCGTCAAGCGCGTGGTTATGGTGACCCCGCCGCAAAAAGACGGCCTGATCAGCCCCTACACGCTCGCCGCGGCAAAGCTCGGCGGCGTGGACGAGATCTATATGGTGGGCGGCGCTCAGGCCGTGGCCGCACTTGCGTATGGTACCGAGACCATTCCGCGCGTCGACAAAATCACCGGACCGGGTAACGCCTTTGTTGCCGCGGCCAAGCAGATCGTCTCGGGTGACGTGGGTATCGATATGGTCGCCGGTCCCTCCGAGGTCTGCGTGCTGGCCGATACCACGGCCAAGCCTATGGTGGTCGCGGCAGACCTGATGGCCCAGGCCGAGCACGATCCGCTGGCAGCCTGCTATCTGGTGACTTGCGACGAGCAGTTTGCGCGCGAGGTCGAGGCTGGCATCGACATCCTGGTGGCGCAGTCGCCGCGTGCCGAGATCACGCGCGCTTCGCTCGACAACGAAGGCACCATCGTGGTGGCCGCCGATATGGCTGCCGCCGTTGAGGCCGTGAACACCGTGGCGCCCGAGCACCTGGAGCTGCACTGCAAGGATGCGATGGGCCTGCTTGGCGGCATTCGCAACGCCGGCGCCATCTTTGTGGGCGCTTGGAGCTCCGAGCCGCTTGGCGATTATGTTGCCGGCCCCAACCACACGCTGCCGACCGGCGGCACGGCCATGTTCTCCAACCCGCTTTCGGTCGAAGAGTTCGTTAAGCGCTCGAGCGTCATTTGCTATACGCCCGAGGGTCTGCTCTCCGACGCTCCCGCTACGCAGCGCCTGGCCGAGGCCGAGGGCCTGTGGGCGCACGCGCTCTCTGCCGCCCTGCGTCGTCGCGTGCTAGAGCAGGGCGAGGATGCCGTGAGTGCCGAGTCGCTGGCTGCGGCCGACCTGACCAAGGTCGCCTGGCCGGGTGATACGACCGCGACGGTCACCGAGGGCGTGGACCTGGCGGCGGCTGCGGGCGCGGATGGCGCTCCGACCGGCAAGGAGGCCTAATATGGCCGAGCTGACGCCTCGCATGAAGGAGCTTGTTCAGCCCTATCTGGCTGGTATTGAGCCCTATGATCCCAACTTTACGCCCACGCGCATTAACCTTTCGGCCAACGAGAACACCTATCCCGTGCCGGCCGGTGTGCGCGAGGCGATCGATGCGGCGCTCGCCGCTACGCCGCTCAACCGCTATCCCGATCCCATGTCCAACGACCTGCGCGACGAGCTTGCTGCCTGGCATGGCGTGGCGCGCGAGAATATCTGCGTGGGCAACGGCGGCGACGAGCTGCTCTACAACTACCTGCTGGCGTTTGGCGGCGCGGGGCGGACCCTGCTCAACTGCCCGCCGTGCTTTAGCGAGTACGCGTTCTTTGCGTCGCTCTGTCAGACCGAGGTGCGCGACGTGTGGCGTGATCCGGCGAACTTTGAGCTCGACCAGGCAGCCGTGCTCGCCGCGGCGCCGGAGTGCGACCTGGCCATCGTGACCTCGCCCAACAATCCCACGGGCGACGTGGCACCGCTCGACTTTGTCGCGGCCCTGTGCGATGCGTGCCCCGGCATGGTCATGGTCGACGAGGCCTACGTTGAGTTTGCGGACGATTCGTTTGGCGCGGCTACCACGGCGCAGGGGCTTATCGCCGAGCATCCCAACCTGGTGATTCTGCATACGCTGTCCAAGGCGTTTGGCGCTGCCGGCACGCGTCTGGGCTATGTGATCGCGGCGCCCGAGGTTATCGAGGTGTTCGTGGCGATTCGCCAGATCTACTCGGTTAACGTGCTGAGCCAGGCCGCCGCGCTTGCCTGCGTACGTGCTCGCGATGCGTACGCACCCGTGGTGGCACAGGTTGCATCCGAGCGGGAGCGCGAACTGTGTGCCCTGCACGCAATGGCTGCCGAGGGTCTGCCCGTGGAGGCGTGGCCGAGCGCGGCGAACTTTGTGCTCGTGCGCACGCCGCATGCCACGCACGTGCGCGAGCGTCTGCGCGACGAGTATTCGATTTTGGTGCGCGACTTTAGCTACGCGCCGGGGCTCGCGGACTGCCTACGCATTACCGTGGGTACCCCGCAGGAAAACGACGAGGTGCTGGCTGCGTTTGCCGCGCTGGTGAAGGAGGAGATGTAGATGGACCGCTATGCCGAGGTGACCCGCAAGACGGGCGAGACCGACATTGTCGTAAAGCTCGACCTGGACGGAAGCGGCGTGTGCGATATCTCGACCGGCGTGCCGTTTTTCGACCACATGCTCAACGCTTTTGGCCGCCATGGTCTGTTCGATCTGACGGTGCACGCGGTGGGCGACGTGGAGGTCGATGCGCACCACACCGTCGAGGACACGGGTATCGTGCTGGGCGAGGCGTTTTGCCAGGCGCTGGGCGACAAGGCGGGCATTACGCGCTTTGCCGACGCGGCGATTGCCATGGACGAGACGCTCGTGATGGCTGCTGTTGATATTTCGGGTCGCGGGCAGGCCTACTGCGAGCTGCCCGTGCCGACCGAGCGCGTGGGCAGCTTCGATACCGAGCTGGCCGTCGAGTTCTTCTACGCCTTTGCGCGCGACGCCAAGCTCACGCTGCACGTGCGCGAGCTGGCGGGCGGCAACTCGCATCACATTATCGAGGCCGCCTTTAAGGCCGTGGGCCGCACGATGCGCCACGCCTGCGAGCTCGATCCCCGCGTGCAGGGCATCCCCAGCACCAAGGGATCGCTGTAACCGTCACAAGGGTAAAACCACCACAAAGGGGACAGGCACCTTTGTGGTGGTTTTGGATGATGAGAAGAGGAGGGTCGCGTGGGCGAACCGAAGATCGTGGTGGTTGACTACCACAAGGGCAACTTGTCGAGCGTCGTGCGCGGGCTTGCACGCGCCGGTGCCGCCGCCTGCACGTCGGACGATCCGGAGCAGATCCGCAATGCCGACGGCCTGGTCATCCCGGGCGTGGGCGCGTTCTATGACGCGATCGCCTTTATGCGCCAGAGCGGCGAGGCGGATGCGGTGCTCGATGCCGTCGCCGCCGGAACTCCGCTACTCGGTATCTGCCTGGGCCTTCAGCTATTTTTTGAGCGCGGCAACGAGGGCGTGCCTGCGGACGAGGGCGCGGTTGCCGATGGCAACACCCCCGAGCAGGCCGGCGGCCCCTGGGTCGATGGCCTGGGTATTATGCGCGGCTCGTGCACACGCTTGGAGTCGAGCCGCCTGAAGGTGCCGCACGTGGGCTGGGACCAGGTGCACATGACGCCCGCCGGTGCGGCCGATCCGCTGCTTGCCGGTTTTGCCGAGGGTGCCAACATGTATTTCACCCACAGCTACGCGGTGGCCGACGACGCCGATGCCGCCGATGTGCTGGCGCGCACGCACTACACGCGAAGCTTCCCGTGCATCGTGCGCCATGGCAACGTGTGGGGCTGCCAGTTCCATCCTGAGAAATCCTCCGCGCTGGGTCAGCGCATTCTTAAGAACTTCGTCAACATCGTCGAGGAGGCTGGCCGATGATCCTGTTTCCCGCAATCGATCTGATCGGCGGCAAGGTTGTGCGCCTGGAGCGCGGCGACCGCAGTCGCTGCAAGGTATATTCCGACGACCCCGTGGCCGTTGCCCGCTCGTTTGCCGAGCAGGGCGCGAGCTGGGTGCACGTCGTCGACCTGTCCGCCGCCTTTGGCGAGGACGAGGACACGTGCGCTGCCAACTCGGCGGCGATAAAGGCTATCTGCGGCGTCGACGGCCTGTCTGTGGACGTGGGCGGCGGCGTCCGCTCGCTCGCGCGCATCGACGAGCTGGCCGGCTATGGTGCTCGCCGCATCGCACTGGGTACCGTGCTGGTGACCGAGCCGGGTTTTGCCGAGGTGGCGGCCCAAGGCTTTGGCGAGCTGCTGGTGGCAGATATCGCCGCGCGCGACGGCCAAGTCAAGGTGAACGGCTGGCGTGACGGCGCGGGCGTGGCGCTCGACGACGCCGTGGCGCAGCTTTCCGAGCTGGGCTTTAAGCATCTGGTGTATACCGACATCGCGCGCGATGGCATGCAGACGGGCATCGATGTGGCGGCGTATCGCCATGTGGCCGAGGTTGCGGGCTTTCCTGTCGTGGTTTCGGGCGGCATCTCTACGCTCGACGACATTTGCGCGCTGGCTGCGGTGGGTGAGGATGCTATTGAGGGCGCCATTACCGGCCGTGCGCTCTACGAGGGCAACTTTACGCTGGCCCAGGCACTGGCCGCCGCCCGAGGGGAGGAGTAGCCCATGCTTACCAAACGCGTGATTCCCTGTCTGGACGTCAAGGACGGCCGTGTGGTTAAGGGCGTCAACTTTGTGAGCTTGCGCGATGCGGGCGACCCGGTGGAGCTGGCACGCGCCTACGACCGCGAGGGTGCGGACGAGGTCGTCTTCTTGGACATTACCGCCACGAGCGACAACCGTGCGACGACCATCGAGATGGCGGCGCACGCGGCCGAGGAGCTCGCTATTCCCTATACCGTGGGCGGCGGCTTTCGCGACTTGGCGGGCATGCGGACCATGGTTGCCGCCGGTGCCGACAAGGTGTCGCTCAACTCGGCGGCCGTGCGTGACCCGTCGCTGATTAGCCAGGCTGCTGCGGCGTTTGGCAGTCAGGCCGTGGTTGTGGCGATCGATGCTAAGCGCGTTGGTCTGCCTGGCGCATCCGGTGCTGACAAGTGGGAGGTCTTTACCGCGGGAGGCCGCAACGCCACGGGTATCGATGCGGTGGCGTGGGCCGAGGAAGCGGCTCGTCGCGGCGCCGGCGAAATCCTACTGACCAGTATGGATCGCGACGGCACCAAGGCTGGCTTTGACCTGGCGCTCACCCGCGCCGTGGCGCGCGCGGTGCCGATTCCCGTCATCGCGAGCGGCGGCGTGGGCACGCTCGAGCATTTTGCCGAGGGTGTGATCGAGGGCGAAGCCGACGCCGTACTGGCGGCCAGCGTCTTTCACTTTGGGACGTTCAGCATTCGCGAAGTCAAAGAGTATATGGCATCTCAAGGTATTCCTGTGAGGTTGGACTTCTAATGCTGCGGCTTGCCCAGGCACCGCATCTTGCCGCTCAAACCGTCGCTCGCGTACCAAAGTACGCGTCGCTCCTCTTTCGCGGCAACCTGCGGCACCTGGACAACCCTCGCCGACCTGTGGGGTTTCGTTTATGACTTGGGAGAAATGATGACTGAGGTAATAGAAGCGTCTGATCTTACGTACGACGCCCGTGGGCTGATTCCTTGTGTGGTTCAGCAGTATGACACCGGCGAGGTGCTTATGGTTGCTTGGATGAACGAGGAGTCGGTGGGGCTGACGCTCAAGACCGGTACCACGTGGTTTTGGAGCCGCAGTCGCCAGGAGCTCTGGAACAAGGGCGCGACGAGCGGCAATATGCAAGCGGTCAAGGAGCTCTGGGCCGACTGCGATAGCGATACGCTGCTGGTCAAGGTTGACTCTCCGGGCCCGGCCTGCCACACCGGCAACCGTACCTGCTTCTTTAAGAAACTCGCGTAGGACGGGCGCTCGACTAGGCGCTTGGCCAACCAGAAAGGATTGAACTATGGGTGTGCGCACCGCAAACGTTCAGGATGGAAATATCGGTGAGACGCTGACGGGGCTCGCCGAGGTGATTCACGGCCGTCGCGACGCATCGCCGCAGGAGAGCTACACCGCTCGTCTGTTGACCGACGTCGAGGACGAGCTGCTCAAGAAGCTTGCCGAGGAGGCGAGCGAGGTGATCATGGCCTGCAAGGATAACGATCACGATCACATCCGCTACGAGGCCGGCGACCTGCTCTACCACCTGCTCGTGACGCTCGAGCGCTACGGCATCACCCTCGACGAACTGGCCGGCGAGCTCAACGCCCGCCGCCACTAGTCGTTTGGGACAGTCTTTGTTGGTGTAACGGGGTCATGGAAGTTGCGGTGAAATAGGGACTGTTTAAGCGCTTCATCAAGCAAAACAATCCCTATTTCACCGCAACTTATGAAGGGATGGCTAGGCGAGGGGCGTGGATTCCCATTCGCCGGTGGCGTGGGGGATGTCGAAGGTTCGATAACCGCAGTCGTAGGCGTGCGCCTGGGCCTCGCGGATGTTCCAGCAGATATCGCAGGCGCGGTGCGCGTCCGAGCCAAAGGTGATCGGCACTTCGGCATGGGCAAAGCAGCGCAAAAGACCGGTTGCGGGGTAGTAGTCGCCCAAGCCCTTGCGCGGTGCGGCCGTCGAGACCTCAACGCGGCGGCCCGTATCGTGCGCGCACTCTGCCATCTGCTGCCAAAACGGTGCGGGATCAAAATCGGGCGCAAAGCCTTCCTTCGAAAAGCGCATGACCAGGTCGGGGTGAGCCATCACATCAAAGTTGAGCGGGCTCTCGCAGGCGCGGCACCAGTCATCGACATAGCGCTCCCACACGCCGCGTACCCCCAGGTTTTCCCAAACGTGCAGGTTGGTGTCATCGTCGATCCAGCCGCAGCGCGAATCGGGCGTATCGGGACGAGCGACGTCCTCCGTTCCCGCCGTACCCGCGGCACCGGCCATGATATCGCCTGGGTTGCCAATCCAGTGCACACTGCCCAGGCGCACGACGGCGCCCTGGGACCAGCGCTCAACCAAAGGCTCGCAGCCCTCGTACCAATCGCATTCGAAACCGTAGATAAAGGTGAGTTCTGGCGCAATCTGAGCGGCAAGATTGCGAGCGTCCTCAAAAGCCAGACGATGCGCCGGGAGGTCACCCTCAGTAACCTGCACCTCGCAGTTAGCATCCATGCTGGCGGGCAGGGTGAGATGGTCGGTCGAGACCATGACGCGGCAGCCGGCCGCAGCAGCGGCACGGACGTTGTCCTCAAACGAGGCATGCCCGTCCGAAAACGAGGTGTGGGTATGGCAATCGACCAGCGGGCACATGGGCATAGCGGCTCCTTTGCGTCAAGCGAATCCGCTTCATTGTAATGGCGCAGCTCTCAACACGCCGGGCACGCCGGGGATCGAAATCGATTGGAAAGGTTGCGCGGCGCGTGGTGCGGCCTCGCTTGCTCTCAAAACGTGTACGTCAGCCTCCAAAACCGACAAATAATGACATGTTTGGAGGCTGACGTACACGTTTGGATGGGGGCGAGGGCGGCGACGGACGAAAGTCACGCTTGTGCCACGTCCGATGTGCTAGCGTTTGGGTGAATAAAACGAGCCCGTGCGGAAAGGATCCGGACCGTATGCAACGTGGAAGTACATCTCCGCTGTCCCGCGAGACCGATGCGCCCGAAACTATCGTCAAGCTGGAGTGCGACATCGATGACGCGTCGCCCGAGGT
>CABUSL010000074.1 GCA_902494295.1 uncultured Collinsella sp. | reverse complement strand
CCCCACCACTCCACCCCCAATATGTTGTAAAACACCCCCGAGCATATGTTCGAAAACACAATATGTTGTGTTTGCAGCAAAGGCGTGATGCCACCTGTAGAACCACACCCGCGAACCTCAACCTTCAAGTTGACCTTGAGGCGATTTTTGCGTCCTTTTACATGGCGTTCACATCGCCCCCAAACTCCCCCCACCCAAGGCACGTGCGGCCCACCACCGCGACGACAAGTGGCGAAAAATGGGACGGGCCCCAGATTGCCCATGCGCGCGCAAAAGCACGCCGCAGCAATCTGGGGCCCGTCCCCAAATACCTATAAATATGCAGGCCAGCGATGTGTTAACGATGCGCCAGCGGATGCGCCGCCAGATAGACCTCGGTCAGTTGCGTGCGGTCGACATGCGTGTAGACCTGCGTGGTCGAAATATCGGCATGGCCCAAAATCTCCTGCAGCACACGCAGGTCGGCACCGCCCGCGAGCATGTGGGTGGCAAAGGAGTGGCGCAAGGTATGGGGATGGAGCCCCACCAGCCCCACCTGACGCCCATACCGCTCGCATATCGCATGCACGGCCTGGCGCGACAGGCGACGTCCGTTCTTATTTAAAAAGACCGCCGAGGTCTCGGTTCCGCGGGCATGGGCCGCCAAGCGAGAACGTCCCTCAGTTACATAGAGCATCAGAGCTCGCGCCGCGCTTCCCACCAGCGGGGACAGGCGTTCCTTTGAGCCCTTACCGCGAACGAGTACAAAGCCATCGTCAATATGGATATCGCCCACATCGAGCCCCACCAACTCGCTCACACGCAAACCGCATCCGTAGAGCACTTCCAAGATGGCATGGTCGCGCAAGCCCATCTCGCCCTCGGGGAAGTCTTGATCGAGCAGAGCCGAGACATCCTCCACCGATAGATACTCCGGCAAACGCTCAGCCTTTTTAGGCAGGCGCAACGCCGCCGTTGGATTTTGGGCTACAGCCCCATCGCGCACCAAAAAGGCATGCAGGCCCTTCACGGCCGCAAGCGCACGCTCCACCGAGGCATCGGAATAGCCCCCATCGCGACGGTCGGCAACAAAGCCCTCCACGACCTGACGGGTCACCTCTTCAAAAGACACAATACCCGCCCGCTCCAGATAGGCGCAGTACGTCGTCAGGTCACGACGATAGGCCGCAATCGTGTTGCGCGCCAAACCCCGCTCGACCGCGAGGTAATCGAGATACTCCCCCGCCGCCACGGCGAGCGACGAGGGAGTAGCTTCGGTATGTTCCTTATTCGCCGGCACCCTTAGTCCATAGCGAGGTTCATGGGCGTCACCTGCAGACGGTCGACACCCTCGTGCTGGCCGATCGAAGCGCGCACGAACTCGCGGAACAGCGGCTGCGGGTTGGTCGGGCGGCTCTTGAACTCGGGATGAGCCTGGGTTGCCACATACCACGGATGCACGTCGCGCGGCAGCTCGACCATCTCGACCAGGCGCTCGTCGGGCGACAGACCCGAGATAACCAAACCGGCGTCCTCGAGCTGGTCACGGAAGGCGTTGTTGAACTCAAAGCGGTGACGGTGACGCTCGTAGACGAGCTCCTCGCCATATGCCTCGCGAGCAAGGGTATCGGCGGCGAGCTTGCACGGATAGGCGCCCAGGCGCATGGTGCCGCCCTTCTCGGTCACGTCCTCCTGCGAGCTCATCAGATCGATGACGCTAAACGGGCCGTCCGGATCGAACTCGGAGGAGCTGGCGCCGGCAAGGCCGACGACGTTGCGGGCGAACTCGCACACGGCCACCTGCATACCCAGGCAAATGCCCAGATACGGAATCTTGTGCTCACGGGCAAACTCGGCCGCGAGGATCTTGCCCTCCAGGGCGCGCTTGCCAAAGCCGCCGGGGATCAGGATGCCCGAGGCGTCGCCCAAAACCTCGGAGACATTCTGCTCGTCGAGGCTCTCGCCGTCGACCAGCTGGACGTCCACATGGCGATCGTAGAAGACGCCCGCATGGTGCAGGGCCTCGATAACCGACAGGTACGCATCGGGCAGCTGCGTGTACTTACCCACGACGGCGATCTTCACCTTGTCGGCGTGATGGTTGGCGTGATTCTGTTTGCGCAGGAACTCGTTCCACTCGCTCATGTCGCGCTCACGCGGATCCAGACCCAGGCGTTCGCAAATGCGCAGGTCAAAGTCCTGCTCGGCAAGCAGCTGCGGAACATCGTAAATGCTCGCGCAGTCCTCGTTGGTAAAGACGCAATCGGTGTCGACGTCGCAGAAGCTTGCGATCTTTCCGCGGATAGCGTCATCGATATGGTGGTCGGAGCGCAGCACGATGATATCGGGCTGGATGCCAAAGCTGCGGAGCTCCTTGACGGAATGCTGCGTGGGCTTGGTCTTGACCTCGTGGGCGGCGGCGATATAGGGAACGAGCGACACGTGGATGTAGCAGACGTTCTCGGGGCCGGCCTCCTTGCGGTACTGGCGGATGGCCTCGACAAACGGCTGCGACTCGATGTCGCCGATCGTGCCGCCCAGCTCGGTGATGACTACATCGGAGCCGGTCTGCTCCTCGATGCGGCGGAACTTGTCCTTAATGGCATTGGTGACGTGAGGAATCACCTGCACGGTACCGCCCAAAAAGTCGCCGCGACGCTCGCGGGCGATCAAGCTCTTATAGATGGCGCCGGTCGTAAAGTTGGAATCGCGGGTCAGGTTCTCATCAATAAAGCGCTCGTAATGACCCAGGTCCAGGTCGGACTCGTAACCATCCTCGGTAACGAAGACCTCACCATGCTGGAAGGGGCTCATGGTACCGGGGTCGACGTTCAGATACGGGTCGGCCTTCTGCATCGTTACTTTGTAGCCACGCGACTTGAGCAGACGGCCCAGCGAGGCCGCGGTGATACCCTTGCCCAGGGACGAAACCACGCCACCGGTTACGAACACATGCTTGGTCATATTGAGTTACCTGCGCTTCCCGTAGAAGTTGTTTATCCACATCTTACGGGTCTTCATTGTAATACTCGCGCCGCGGACCGTTCGCAATTTTTCTCGCGTGCGATTGCATTTCTCAATCTTGAAACAAAACGCCGCCCGGTTTCCCAGGCGGCGTCGCTATGGCAAGGGTTACATGCTGCTATCGATCAGCAACCTCGTCCTCAAGCATTTCTTGAACGAGCATGCCGGTACGGACGCCCTCAAGATACCACTCGCCACGTTCGGTGAGGCAAATGCCATTTGCAAGCTGACCGCCGTCGTCGCTATAACGCGAGACGACATCAATCATGCCTTCGGAATCCAAGCGATCGATTGCGGCGCGGGCACGATACGGCGAAACCCCCACGCGCTCGGCAAGCGTTTTGCGCGAGAAACCATACGGCCCGCCATTGTCTTCGGTTTGCTGGTCGATTTCCATCAACACCAGCACCTCAACACGCTTCATATCGTTGACACTCGCACGACCCTTGCCCGCCATAGCAGCCTCCTCAAACCGAGCACGAGCATCTAACGCGCCGTGCGCGACCGACACACCTCACGATGGCAGGTAATATCCATCATGCGGCATCCCGCTAAGGATGAAACAGTTACGGTTATTGTATACCGCTCAAATTGTTTCTAGGCAGGTAAACAGCTATTTTTCGCCGAAATAGGCGCTTTATTGATCAAAAAGCCGTACCGGGCGCTAACCCGATACGGCCAAAATGCAATGCAATTACCGCGGTGCTTCAAACTTAGCGATGGAAGAAACCGCGGCGCTCAAACTTGGGCTCGCAGCACACGTTGATACCCAGTTTGCGCAGTACCGTCTCGTCCGTCGGCGAGATAATCACGCTAAAGAAGGCATCGCAACCGCGCAGCTGCTCCAGGCCCGAAAGGACGCGAGCGGCCGTCTCACTCGTGGCCGAGGTGATCGACAGCGCCATAAGCGTCTCGTCGGTGTGGAGACGCGGGTTTTTGCTGCCCAGGAAATGCGTCTTGAGCTTGCTGATGGGCTCGATCGCTTCATCGCTAATGACCTCGAGCTCAAGGTCGACGCCCGAGACATGCTTAAGTGCATTCATGATGAGCGAGCTCGCAGCGCCCAGGCGCGTGGAAGTCTTGCCGGTCACCACGGAGCCATCGGGCATAACCATGGCACCCACGGGACCACCCGTCAGTTGCTCCCTGGTGAGGGCCGCCGAGCGCGCCGGTGAGTAGTTCTTATCGATGCCGGCTTTCTTCATAATGATCTTGAGACGGTCGACTTGCTCATCGCCCACGCCGGTACGGCGCACATTTTCGACCGCGGTAAAGTAGCGGCGGACGATCTCCATCTTGGAAGCGTCGCGGCAGGCATCGTCATCGGTGATGGCAAAGCCGACCATATTGACGCCCATGTCCGTAGGACTCTGGTAGGGGCTCTTGCCCAGGATCTTTTCCATCAGAGCACGGACCACCGGGAAGGCCTCGACGTCGCGGTTGTAGTTGACCGTGGTCTTGTTATAGGCCTCAAGGTGGAAGGAGTCGATGATATTGGCATCGTCGAGGTCCGCCGTGGCCGCCTCGTAGGCGATGTTGACCGGATGCGTGAGGGGAAGGTTCCAGACCGGGAAGGTCTCGAACTTGGCATAGCCGGCGGCCGTGCCATGCTTGTGCTCGTGATAGAGCTGAGACAGGCAGGTGGCAAGCTTGCCCGAGCCAGGACCGGGGGCAGTGACCACGACGAGCGGTCGGGTGGTCTCGACAAACTCATTCTTGCCGTAGCCATCGTCGGACACGATCAGATCGACATCGTGCGGATACCCCTCGATGGGATAGTGCAGCTTGGCGGGAATACCGAGCGCGTTCAGGCGGTTGCGGAACACATCGGCAGCGGGCTGGCCGGCGTACTGGGTGATGACCACAGCCGCGACAGCAAAGCCGTTGCCGCGGAACAGGTCAACCAGGCGCAGCACATCCTCGTCATAGGTAATGCCGAGGTCACCACGAGCCTTGTTTTTCTCGATGTGGTTCGCGTTGATCGCGATGATAACCTCGACATCGTCGGCGATGCTCTTGAGCATGCGGAACTTGCTGTCCGGTTCAAAACCCGGCAGCACGCGGCTCGCATGATAGTCATCGAACAGCTTACCGCCAAACTCCAAATAGAGCTTGCCACCAAACTGCGAGATGCGCTCCTTAATGTGAGCAGCCTGCAGCTCGATATACTTCGCGTTGTCGAAACCCTGGCGCATGTATGGCTCCCGTCCCGTTTCCAATTAATGTTCTAGGCGATTATAACGGAGCAGACCCTCCCCAACGCCCAAGCAATCAACTGGCACCAACCAAACACGCCATCGATAAGTTGCGGTGAAATAGTTCCCGTTTGGGGGTGCGGACAGAAAGCTGGACCGCGGGGCGGTCCGGACTGGAGGTTCGCATGTACAGCAGGGAGAAGGTCGAGCTCTTCCTCCTGGCGACGGAGGACGGCATGGGGCCGACCGCCGCCGCGAAGTTCGCGGGGGTCTCGGTGGGCGCGGCCAAGAAGTGGGCGACGGGGCACCTCCCGCACAGCTACACCGGGGCGCGCTGTAGAATCGGGGCGAGGAAACCGCCACGGAAGGAGGCCAGCTTGGGCCCCGACAAGTCGACCTACGCCCCGCCGGCGACCGGCCCGCTCGCCGGGCTCAACGAGGACCAGATAGAGAACCTGCTGCTCAGGGCGGTGTTGGCCGACCTAAAAGCGGAAGGGTGGGACCCGGCTTCGATCTCGAACAGGAGCAAGTGCGAGCTCGGCGAGAGATTGAGGCGGGCGACCGCCCTGCCCCTCCGCTCGATCACAGGTTTCTTGAGGATATCGAAGAGCTCCTATGAGTACTGGAGGCCCCGCGTCGCCGCGCCGCGCGACCGCGACGCCGACATACGCGACCGCGTGGTGCGCATCTTCCGCGAGGGCTCGGGGTGCTGGGGGTACCGCACCGTCTGGGCGCGCCTGCGCCGCGAGGGGGTCCGCGCCAGCGAGAAGCGCGTGGCCCGCGTGATGCGCGAGGAGGGCCTCGAGGTCGTCTACAACAAGAGGCGCGCCCGGGGCTACAGCTCCTACGCCGGCGAGGTCTCCAAGGCGCCGGAGAACCTCGTGAACAGGAGGTTCCGCGCCGACGAGCCCAACCGGCTGTGGCTCACCGACATCACCGAGTTCAGGCTCCCGGGCGGCGAGAAGGTCTACCTGAGCCCGATCGTCGACTGCTTCGACGGGATGCCCGTCGCCTGGTCGATCGGGCTGCACCCCGACAAGCGCCTCGCGAACTCGAGCCTGCTCAAGGCCTGCGCGGCGAGGCCGGCGGGCGCGCGCACGACGATCCACTCGGACCGGGGCGGCCACTACCGCTGGCCGGAGTGGATCGGGATCTGCGAGGAGAACGGCCTGGTCAGGAGCATGTCCGCGAAGGGCTGCAGCCCGGACAACTCGGCCTGCGAGGGCTTCTTCGGGCGCCTCAAGAACGAGTTCTTCCACTACAGGGACTGGGAGGGCGTGACGGCCGAGGAGTTCATGGGAAGGCTCGAGGCCTACCTCGTGTACTATCGTGAGGAGCGGATCAAGAAGTCCCTCGGGTGGCTGAGCCCGATGGAGTACCGCAGGAAGCTTGGATACGCCTAGGCGCGGTCCAAGAAATCGTCCGCACCCCCTTTAACCCCTCAAGACGGCCAAACAGGAACTATTCCACCGCAACTTCCCCTTTTTGGTTCAAACAAACCTGGCCTTTGTATCAATAATGGAAACGTCGCAGGTTGAGCATAAGCCAGCGAAAGCCCGCCAGAGTAGGCAAAGCGCCCTCTGCACCAACAATGGAAAGCGCCGCAGGCAGAGGACGGACAGCGAGCGCCGTCCAGAACGTACAAGTTGGCATGAAAAAGGCGAGGCATAGACCTTTTGGTCATGCCTTGCCTTTTGAATGACAAATTGTCGTTCTGGACGGCGCGTAGCGTCGACCGGTTCCGCGGTTTGGTAAAACGCCGGAACACAAGAGCGCCCCCTCCCGCGCACGGAACGGAAGGGGGCTAAAGGTAGGAGTCTACCGGTGGGTTGACCCCACCGGACAGGCGATGACCAGGTGATCCTTTACAGGATCGTCAAGGTTTCCGTGGGGTACCCGTTGGGTACTTAGAGCAACACGCAGGCGACGGTCAGGATGATGGCGCAGACGACGGAGAGCGCGACGATGAGCTTAAGGGCAAACTTGAGCCAGGTCGTCCACTCGATCTTGGCCAGGGCGAGACCGCCCATGATGGCGCCGGAGGTCGGGGTGAACAGGTTCACGACACCGATGGCGGCGGAGAAGATCATGACCATGACCTCGGGCGAGAAGCCGAGCTTAACAGCCAGCGGTCCCATGATGGGCATGGAGACGGTGGCCATACCGGAGGTCGAGGGGATCAGGAAGGACAGGCCGAAGTAGACCAGGAAGCTCATGGGAGCGAAGATCACACCGGACAGGCCAGCCAGGGCATTGGCGGCAGCGTCGAGGACGTAGACGTCGAGGCCGGTGTTAGCCATGAGAACGGAGATACCGCGGGCGAGAGCGATGACGAGAACAACGGACATCATGTCGGCAGCGCCGGTGATGAAGGTGTTGACGATCTGCTTCTCGGACAGGCCACCGATGATACCGATCAGGACAGCCATGAGGAAGAACCAGGTGGAAGCCTCGTCGAAGTACCACTGGCCAATGGGCAGGCCGGTGATCAGGGCAGACCAGCCCTGGACGACGGCGTTACCGTCGGCATCGTAGACAGCGCCAGCGTCAAAGAAGTTGGCGACGCCCTCGTTGAGGTCGGCCAGCGGGATGAAGCCGACGATCATGACGACGAAGGTGAAGGCAAAGGCGATCAGAACACCCTTCTGACGACCGGTGAGCTTGACCTCATTGTGAACCTCGGAAGCAGCCTTGCCGTGAGCCTCTTCGGCGTCCTTGAGCTCCTGCATCGACAGGATGGTGGAACCCTTGTCAGCCTTGACCTTCTTGGCATAGCTCATGACGAAGAAGATGGACATAGCAGTGGTAACAATCCACAGGACGGCACCGAGGCCGATGATGATGGACTGGTTGACCTCAATGCCAACGCCGGTCAGAGCGTCGACGGCAGCGCCGACGGCGAACGGGTTAACCGTGGAGCCCAGGCAGCCGCAGCCAGCGCCGAGCAGGACGGTGGCGGCACCGACCATCGGGTCGAAGCCAGCGGCCATCATGGTAGCGGCAAGCAAGGCGTAGAAGGGAACGGTCTCCTCGCACATACCATAGGTGGTACCACCGAGGGAGAAGATGAGCATCAGCACGGGAATGAGCATGATCTCATTACCCTTAAGCTTCTGCACCAGGACGGCGATGCCGTTGTCCAGGGCGCCGGTCTCGGTCATCATGCCGAGGAAGCCGCCCAGGATCATAACGAAGAGGCAGACGGGCAGAGCGTCAGCGAAGCCCTTAATCGGGGCGGTGCAGAAATCGCTCAGACGGGCGGCAGTAACCGCGCCACCGGACGTGCCGGAGACGATAACGGTAATCACTGCGACAATTGCCAGCAGAGCAAGAAGAATGGTGAACGATGAAGGCATACCGCGCTTTTTCTTAGCGGTCTCAGTCATAGTTCTCATCCCCCCTTCATAAATCATTTACTGATCTCGCCCGAAGCGGCTCTTCCGTGCCGTGCCTGCCGCCTGGTGCGAGATATTTACCAGACAAAGCCGCTCGGGGTGTGCAGCAAGACACCCCGAGCGAGATGCTAGATGCTCTTACTTGAGCGTGGCGTACATGACAGCCTTGATGGTGTGCATGCGGTTCTCGGCCTCGTCGAAGACCTTGGAAGCGGGGCTCTCGAAGACCTCGTCGGTGACCTCCTGCTCGGTGATGCCGAACTGCTCGCACTTCTCGGCGCCAATGGTGGTGTTGGTGTCGTGGAAGCTGGGCAGGCAGTGCAGGAAGATGGCGCCCGGGTTGGCCATAGCCATGACCTCGGAGGTAACACGATACGGGGTGAGCTGAGCGATACGCTCGGCCCAGACCTCGTCGGGCTCGCCCATGGAGACCCACACGTCGGTGTAGATAACGTCGGCACCGGTGACGCCGTCCTTGACGTCGGTGGTCAGCTTGATGGTGCAACCGTTGGCCTCGGCGATGGGCTTGCAGGCCTCGATGACGTCGTCGGCGGGCATGCACTCCTCGGGGCCGCAGGCCACGAAGTTCATGCCGAGCTTGGAGCAGACGACCATGAGGGAGCGAGCGACGTTGTTCTTGCAGTCGCCCATGAAGACGAGGGTCTTGCCCTTGATGTCGTAGTTGAAGTTCTCCTGGACGGTCAGGATATCGGCGAGCATCTGGGTGGGATGCCACTCAGTGGTCAGGCCGTTCCACACGGGCACGCCGGACTTAGCAGCGAGCTCCTCGACGTCGTCCTGGGCAAAGCCACGGAACTCGATGCCGTCATACATGCGGCCGAGAACGCGGGCGGTGTCCTCGATGGACTCCTTCTTGCCCATCTGCGACGAACCGGGATCGAGATAGGTCACGCCCATGCCCAGGTCCATGCCGCCGACCTCGAAGGCGCAGCGGGTACGAGTGGAGGTCTTCTGGAAGAGCAGAACGATGTTCTTGCCCTCGAGATAGCGATGCGGAACGCCAGCGCGCTTCATATCCTTGAAGTTCTTGGAGAGCTTGAGCAGGTACTCGATCTCCTCGGTGGTGAGGTCGAGAAGCTTGAGGAAGCTACGGCCGGAGAGGTTAACACCCATGGTTCGATTCCTTTCGAAGAAATGAATTACGTAAGTATCAGTGTTGCCCGTTTAACGGGCGAAGCCGGTGCGGTTGTAGGGGGACCGCACCGGAAACGGAAAGACTTAGAGGTCCTCGCGCCAGAAGGGCATGCTCATGCAGCGCGGGCCGCCGCGGCCGCGGGAGAGCTCGGCGGAGGGCACGACGAGAAGGTCCAGGCCCTCCTTGTACAGCACGTCGTTGGT
>CABUSL010000073.1 GCA_902494295.1 uncultured Collinsella sp. | reverse complement strand
TCGCCTACTTACGCACCGCCCCTCCAATAAACGCGTTATCATCTTGACCCATGAACATACGTTAGGAGCAATCATGCCAAACGAGAACAGCTACGAAGTCGCGCTGCAAAAGAGCAACGCCATTCGCGAGGGCTTGGCAAAGACGCCCGAGAAGTTCACCATGCTCACCGGCGACCGCCCGACCGGACGCTTGCACCTGGGTCATTACTTTGGCACCCTCAAGGGCCGCGTTGAGCTGCAGAACATGGGTGCCAAGACCAACGTGCTCATCGCCGACTACCAGGTCATCACCGACCGCGACACCACCGAGCATATCCAGGACAACGTGTACAACATGGTCATGGACTACCTTGCCTGCGGTATCGACCCCGACAAGACCATGATCTACGCACACTCCGCCGTGCCCGCCGCAAACCAGCTCATGCTGCCGTTCCTGTCGCTGGTGTCCGAGGCCGAGTTGGCGCGCAACCCCACGGTCAAGGCCGAGATGGAGGCCTCGGGCCACGAGCTCACCGGCCTTCTACTCACCTACCCGGTGCACCAGGCCTGCGACATTCTGTTCTGCAAGGGCAACGTGGTGCCGGTCGGTCGCGACCAGCTGCCGCACATCGAGCTCACCCGCACCATCGCACGCCGCTTTAACAACCGCTATGGCAAGGTATTTCCCGAGGTCGAAGCGCTGCTGTCCGAGACCCCGCTGCTGCCCGGCCTTGACGGTCGCAAGATGAGCAAGAGCTACGGCAACGCCATCAACATTTCGATGACCGCCGAGGAGACGGCCAAGCGCATCAAGAAGAGCCAGACCGACTCCGAGCGCATGATCACGTTTGATCCCGAGAATCGCCCCGGTGTGTCCGGCCTGCTTTCGACCGCCGCCATCTGCACTGGTCGTTCCGAGGTCGAGATTGCCGAGGAGATTGGCATGGGCGGCTCTGGCCAGCTCAAGAAGTACGTGACCGAGGCCGTCAACGAGTACTTCGCCCCGATCCGTGAACGTCGTCAGCGCTACGAGAACGATCTGGATTACGTCAAGGACGTGCTGCACGAGGGCAATCGCCGTGCCAACGAGATCGCCGAGCAGACCCTGGCAGAGGTTCAGGACGCCATGGGCATGGTGTACTAGGCAAAGCGCTTTCGCACAACATAGACGGTGAGGCTGAATCCTCACCGAAACAGGAACAGGCCCGCTGGCAGTTAGTTGCCAGCGGGCCTGTTCCCGAAGTACACCGTTGAATCGCACAGAGGGGAGGAATGCGAATCAAACTCAACAGGGCAGGCTTTTTCATCGCCTATTGCCTGCTCCGTTGCTGAAACCAATATAGTTCACCGTGGTTTACTTTCTAGCGCCAATATGCACCGCCATACCTTCTCCATAAGTTAGCTCTGGTAAACCTGCAACGGAAAACCACCACAAAGGGGACAGGTGCCTTTGTGGTGGTTTTGGCCACGGCAGAGTCGCTAGAGCCCTGCTGGCCAGCGACAGGCGTCCAAGTCGACGTGCATGTCGTCCTTAAACGCCACACCCTCCCCTAGCAAAAACTCACGCTGAGCATCGGGGCCGCCAAACGCAAAACCCTCGCATATGCGCCCGTCGGCAAACACCACGCGGTGACAGGGAATCTCGCCGGGGCGCGGATTGCTATGCAGGGCATACCCCACATAGCGCGCGCTTCGTGGACGACCAGCGAGCAGCGCCACCTGGCCGTACGTGGCGACCATCCCCTCAGGGATCTGCTCGACCACCTCGTACACCCGCTCAAAAAAGCCCTCAGACGCCATTGTTCGCTCCCTTCCACCCGGAAAAGCATAAACCACCACAAAGGTGCCTGTCCCCTTTGTGGTGGTTTTGACCGGATAGCTAGTTGGCGGGGCGGAAGAAGGCTACGGCTACGGCGCCGGGACCCACATGGGTGCCGATAGTGGCGCCGATGGTATGGACGGAAAGCTCGCTTTCGGCATGGCCGGCCCACAGAGCGGCGCTGTCCTCGATGTACTTCTTGAGCACGGCGTCCGAAAGGCCCGTATAGCCGAGCGCCAGCGGCATGGAGAAGTCGACGCCGCCCGCCTGCTCAACCTTCTGGTTCAACAGGTTTCGACCGTTCTTGGAACCGCGCGCCTTGCCTAGCTGCACGATGAGGCCGTCCTCGGCGGCCACGACCGGCTTCACGTTGAGCAGCGTACCCACAGCGCCCGCCGCGGCAGACAAGCGGCCTCCGCGCACCAGGTACTCCAGCGTCTCGAGCAGGCCGATAACCACCACACGGTCGCGCACGGCCTCGACCGCCGCCGCGATCTGGGCCGCACTACGGCCATCGTCCACCAGGCGCAGCGCATACTCGACCAGCACGCGCTCGCCCAAGGTCACGTTATTGCTGTCCACGACGAACACGTCGCCGCCCGGCGCCTCGGCAAGTGCGGTGCGGGCACTCTGGTTGGTGCCCGAGAGCTTGGCGCCCACGGTAATAATCACGGCCTCGTCGCCGGCCTCACGCGCCTCGGCAATCGCCTGCGAAAACGCGTACGGGTTGACCTGGCCGGTCTTGGGCAGCTCATCGCGCTCCACGAGCATCTCGTAAAAGCGCTGGTGATCGATATCGACACCATCCATGTACACATCGGTGCCAAAGGTGACGGACAGCGGCAGAACACGCAGAGCGGGGTGCTCAGCCGGCGTCATATCGCTCGCGGAATCGGTAATAATGCGGACGGACATAGCGAATCCTTTCTTGCGCGGACCTCGCGCGGGGAATTTTGACAGCAATGCCCCGGCACGGTATACGCGCTCAAACGGGACGATGCAGTTGTTAATGGGAAGCAAATGCCTTGGCGGCCTTAGATCTCGCGCAGGGTGTTGAGAATCGTACGCAGCGACGCGTACATCTGCTCGCGCTGCTCCACGCCCATGGCCTTACCAGTAGTGTCGAGCACTTCACGAATGATGCGATCAGCCTCGCTCATGCTCTCGCCGCCCAGGGCAGTCAGGCGCACCGGGGCACGGTACTTGACGGCCGCATCACCCGAATCATCGACCTCGACGTAGCCGCCCTCCTCCAGATGTGCCAGCGTGCGCGAAACGGCGGCACGGGTAACGCCGGCCATGCGGGCGAGGTCGGCGCCAGTCAGGCCGTCCTTGCTGCGCTCAAGATAGTACAGGCACATGACGTCGGAGCCCTTAAGGCCGAGTCTTGCGCCCTCGGACGTCTTGATGCGCTGAATCTCCTTGTAGAGGCCGCTGATCAGTCCGACAAAGTCCTCGAAACGTGTCTCGTCGTTCTGCTGCATGGGAGACGACCGCCTTTCGCTTGCATGATGCTAACGGGTAAACATCTTAGCCGCATGTCCGAACCCCCGTACCCAAATATCCCAATTGTTAACCCATCAACATAAAAACCACCACAAAGGGGACAGACACCTTTGTGGTGGTTTGGGGCATCAATAGGTTCTAGGCACAGCTACAACTCCACGCAGGGATTGTCGCGGGTCACAAGCGTCTTAACGACAACCGTCGCTCCCAGATAGCGCTCGAGCAGCTCGGCCAAGCGATCGATGGCAGCCTGGCAATCCCCCATCCGCTCGGTCTCTACACACTCAATCGCCAGGAACGCATCGGCCGAATCGTCGGACAGGGCCGTTCTCACGCCGTCGCGCCAGTTCCAGCAGCGGCACACGGCGCCCGCATCATCGATATAGGCAAGCTCACCGGGCAGCGTCGGATCATCTGCCTCCTCGCCAAGTGGCAAGAACGCGTCGCCGCCGTCGGTCACCGCCAGGCGCAGATTGCCCTCAATAGCATGCAAATCTTCACCGCCAACGGGCAACGCATAAGTCAACGAAATCGTATTGTAGATATCCACCGCCGGTGTGATGTGGCCGACCGGCTTGCCTTTGAGCACGCGCTTGAGCAGGTTCTCAACTGAGCAACGCGCGCCCTTCTTGGTCTTGAACAGGCGATACGCCTCGCGCCATGCCTTAACCGGCGCGTTCTCGCTGATGGTATCGCTCGTCAGGTGACGCTCCGCATCGATGTTGGCGCGGTCGAGCAGCGCGGCGATCGCATCCACGTCCTCCTGGGGAATCTGAGCCGCGGGCTTCATGCCCTTTACGACCACGACGCCGATAGCCGCCTGTGGAAACAGCTCCCAAAACGAATTCTCGGCAACAAAGCTCTTCATATGCTCTCCCTTCATAGCGTGCGCCCGAGCCCGGGCGCCTAAACAAAAAGCGCCCTCACAGCGGCCACCTTCAAAGTCCTACGGTGCCGCCACAAGAGCGCTTACGCTGCCCCCATCCGGAGAAGGGGGCGATATGTCAGGCGTATTGTAACCTGAGTCATCCGCCCAAGCAAAACCACCACAAAGGTGCCTGTCCCCTTTGTGGTGGATATGGACTCGCGGCGACGCTAGTGGCGGAGTCCCAGCAAGCCGCGGCCGCGATGACGGGCCTCGGCGGGCACCTGGGCGTGCGGGCCGGCGGTTTTGACGGACTCGGGCAGGTGCGAGTACTTCTTCTCGAAGTTCTCCTCGAACATCACCGCCAGGTTGTGCGCGGCCTCGTCGTAGCGCGCAGTGCTGTGCCAGTACTGGCGCGGCACCAGGATACCGTCGGGCACACCGTGGCACGTAGTGGGAATGTCGACATTAAAGATGTCGTCGTGCACAAACTCGCTGTCCTCGATGGTACCGTCGAGGGCGCGAGCGACCAGCGAGCGCGTGTAGGCCAGCTCGATGCGATGACCCACGCCGTAGCCGCCGCCAATCCAGCCGGTGTTGACCAGATAGACGCGCGTGCGGCCGTCGGCGATGCGCTCGCCGAGCATCTTAGCGTAGACCATGGGGTCGAGCGGCATAAACGGCTCGCCAAACAGCGAGGAGAACGTGGGCGTGGGCTCGGTGACGCCGACCTCGGTGCCGGGGATCTTGGCCGTAAAACCCGTTACAAAGTGATACATAGCAGCATCGGCCGTCAGGCGTGAGATGGGCGGCAGCACGCCAAAGGCGTCGCAGGTCAAAAACAGCACGACGCTCGGAGTAGTGCCCATGCCCTTGGTCCACGCGTTGGGAATGTGCTCGACGGGATAGGCCACGCGCGTGTTGTGCGTGATCGAAATATCATCGTAATTGGGCTTGCGGCCCTCGTCGAGCACCACGTTTTCGCAGATGGCGCCAAAGCGAACGGCATTGAAGATCTCGGGCTCGTGGAACGCGTCCAAGCCCTCGCACTTGGCGTAGCAGCCGCCCTCGATGTTGAAGATGCCCATGTCGGACCAACCGTGCTCGTCATCGCCGATCAGCAGGCGCGTGGGGTTGGCCGAAAGCGTGGTCTTGCCGGTGCCCGACAGGCCAAAGAACAACGCGGTCTCGTGCGTGACGGGATCCATGCTGGCCGAGCAATGCATGGGCAGCACGTCGTCCTCGACGGGCAGCAGGTAATTCATGACGCTGAAGATGGACTTTTTAATCTCGCCGGAGTAGCCGGTGCCCGCGACCAAAATCACGCGCTCCTGGAAGTTGATGACCACGGCGGCGCTGGAGTTGAGGCCCTTGATGGCGGGATCGCACTGGTAGCCCGGCGCGGCGAGCACGCAGAAGTCCGGCTCGCCGGTGCGTGCGATTTCGCGGGCAAGCGGGCGGGCGAGCATCTGCTTAATAAAGAGCGCCTGGCTGGCACGCTCGCAGGCGACAAGCAGGCGACGCGTATGGTTGCGGTCGGCACCGGCCATACCGCGGGTGACGAACACGTCGCGCTCGTTGAGATAGTCGACGATGCCGGATTTGATGGCCTCGTAGCTCTCGACAGACAGCGGGCGGTTGACGGCGCCCCAGGCAATCTTGTCGTGGACATCGGGGGTGTCAACGATAAAGCCGTCGTTGGGCGAACGTCCGGTACGCTCCCCCGTCTCGATCACGAGTGCGCCGTTGGAGGCCATACGGCCTTCGTTGCGGCGGATGGCGTGCTCGACGAGCTCGGCTGCCGGCAGGTCCACCAGCAGGCGGGGTTGATTCTCGGCGGGATCTTCGACCAGCGTAATGCCAAAGTTGGACAGAACTTCTGCAGGGGTAACACCAGGCATGGGGCCTCCTTTAAAAGCGCGACACGTGGACGCGGCGCGCACTTTACTCACGTAAAGCCCGTTGTACCCGATATGCAAAAACGTTTTTGCGGCAAGGGCGGCAAGCCCGCCCAACGGTCAAAAATCACAGGCAAGCGGCCTAGTCATTGGGGACGTTCTTAAACGACTAGTCTTTGGAGACGTTCTTGAACAGGTAACACTCAAGGAGTGTCCCCGGATGCCGGCACTTAGGGACGTTCCCAAAGTGCCGGCACATAAAGAACGTCCCTAAGTGCCGACTACAGCGGCAGGTTTTGGCCGAGCATGGCTATGGCGCTCATCAGGACCAGCATGCCGGCAGCGTAGGGCAGCACGGCGCCTAGGAGCTCGGCATCCCTGCCGCGCACGTGGACGGCAGCCAGACCAAACGCGAGCGTCTGCGGAGAGATCATCTTACCGGCGGCGACGCCCAGGGCGTTCAACGCGACCATCCAGTAGTCGCTCACACCCAGCGCAGTGGCAGCCTGGCTCTGAATGGGGCCAAACAGCATGCCCGAGGACGTGCCCGAACCGGTCACGAACGCACCGACCGCACCGATCCACGGAGCCAGAATCGGGTACAGGCCGCCGGCGACCGCAATGCAAAACGCACTGATCGACGAAATCATGCCGGCATAGCCCATCACCTTGGCGCAGCCCAGCACCGAAAGCATGGTGATAAACGTCGGCGTCATCTGCTTGACGGTCGCGGCCAGCACCTCGCCCATCATGCGCGGCGAAGCACCCTGAATGGCGCCGCCGACAAACGCCGCCAGGAAAATCCAGACACCTGGCGTGTTGATCCACGAAAACGTAAGCGTACCGGGATTCTCACCGCAATACACCTGCACGTGGCTCGCAAACGGCGCGAGCGCAGCATGCACGGCGGGTACCAGGTTAGACGTGCCCAGCAGCAACACAAAGATCAGGATGAAGCACGACCAGGCCGAAAGCGCCGACTTAACGGTGAGCTTCTTCCCCGCCTCGATATTCATGTGGAAGCGCGCATCCAAGTGGCCGGACTTCTCGGCACGCATGGCAAGCGCGGCGGTCAGCGCGAGCGAAACGATAGATCCTACGACCACGGCCAGCTCGGGACCCACAAACATGGCAACGACCAAAGCCGCGCCGACAAACGACACGCCGGAGAGCAACGCCACGCCGGCAACACCGTGTAGGCGCTCGCCCACACTCGCGGCATTGCCCTGGTCATCGGCAACACGGCCCGCAACCAGCACAATAAATAGCGGCATCACCACAAAGAACGGTGCGAGCTGCACCAGCTGAACGGTCGCCAGGTGAAGGGAATCCAAACCCACCAGGTCGGCAACGGACACCGTGGGAATGCCGATGGAGCCGTAGGGCGTGGGCACGCCGTTGGCCAGCAGGCAGATGAGCACGGCAGGCACGGCCTCAAAGCCCAGGCCCGCGAGCATGCCGGCGGGAATGGCGACAGCGGTACCGAAGCCGGCCATGCCCTCCATAAAGCCACCGAAGCACCAAGCCACGAGCAGCGCCAGCAGACGGCGGTCGCTGCTGATGGAGGTGATCATGCTGCCGATCACGTCCATGGCGCCCGTGCGAACGCACAGGTTATACGTGAATACCGCGGCGATGATCACCAGGACGATGGGCCACAGGGCCATCAAAAAGCCTTCGAGCGAGGCGGTCGCGATCTGCGCTGCCGGCAGGTGCCACCATGCGAAGGCGAGCAAGCACGAAAGGACAAACGATCCGATAGCGGCCTTCCAAGCTGGCCATTTAAAGCACAGCAGCATCACGACCAGCCAAATAATCGGCACAAGAGCCAGTAAGAATGCGGCGACGTCCATGGGTAGAAGCTCCTTGGTGCCGCGTGGGCGGCATCGGGGGGTCATAAAACTTCAACAGAATACCGCACGCTTACCGACAAATTGCTGCCGCCTGCCGAATATATTGAACAACCTGTTCAAAAACACGAGCGAACACCGCCGCGTCTATACTAGAACGCAGCAATAGAAAGGACCCCGCTTTGAGCATCACGCCCCTCGATAGCATTCGCCGCGCCATCGCCCGCCGCAACGGCATCTCCAACCCCGCCGCATCGAAAGACGGCGCCGCGAAGGCCCAGGGCGGTCGCATCGAGAACGGCCTGTTCCCGGCCTCCCACACGGCCGAAGAGCTCGCACGCATCCAGGAGCTGAGTCAGCGCAACGCCGGCGGGCCCGATAGCAGCCAAGCCACACGTCGCCGGCGCGAACGCGATCGGGAGCCCGGCCCCGTTCGCCGCATGGTCAACGCTTGGTGGAACCGTCTGCTCGGCGCCGTCTACGGCGGCGGCTTCTCCATGCAGGAGGCGGAATACGAGGAGCACGCCACCAGTCGCGACTATCTTTGGAACACCCTCGGCACCGCCGTGTGGGGTTTGGCGTTTCCGCTGCTCACCATCGTGTCCACACAGCTCGTGGGCGCCGAAGAAGCAGGCAAATTCTCCATCGCCTTTGTCACCGGCACGCTCATCATGATCGCGTGCAACTACGGCGTGCGCAATTTCCAGGTCTCGGACATCGACGAAAAGACGTCCTTCGCCTCCTACCAGCTCAATCGTTGGCTTTGCGGAGCGCTCGCCCTAGGCTGCGGCCTCATGTATAGCAGCGCCCGCGGCTATGACGCGCAGATGGCGACGATCGGCCTGGGCGTCTACCTGTATAAGGTCATCGACGGCGTCGCCGACGTGTACGAAGGCCGCCTGCAGCAGGCAGACAAGCTCTACTTGGCCGGCATGAGCCAAACGCTACGCTCTGTCGGCGTCATCGCGGTCTTCAGCGCGGCGCTGTTCCTCACGCGCAGCATGCCCATCGCGGCCATGGCCATGGGCATCGCCGCGATCGCCTCGCTCGTGCTGGTCACCGCGCCGCTCGCCCTGCTCGAGACCGAAAAATCGCGCCGCGTGAGTCTGCGCGAGGTCGGCCACCTGTTTGTCCATTGCGCCCCGCTCTTTGGCGCGCTATTCCTGTTCAATCTTATCGAGAGCATGCCCAAGTTTGTGATGGAAGGCACACTGGCCTACAAATATCAGCTGTACTTTAATGCCCTGTTTTTTCCAGCTCAGGCTATTCTGTTGAGCATTGGATTTGTCTATAAACCGCAGCTCCTGCGCTTGTCGAGCATTTGGGCTAATCCTCGCAAGCGTCGTCGCTTTGATCTGATTATTGTTGCCGTTATGGCGCTGATCGTGGTCATCACCGGCGTGTGCGCCGCATTTATGGCCGGTCCCGGCATTCCCCTCATGAGCTATATGTACGGCCTCAACTTCGAGCGCTACCGCACACTGGCGCTGCTGATGGTCGTCGCCGGCGGCATCACCGCGGCCATCGACTTTATCTACGCCATCATCACGGTGCTGCGCCATGCCGGCGACGTCGCCAAGGTCTACCTGATCTGCTTTGCCGCGAGTGTGGTGCTCCCAGTGATCTTAATCAACCTGCTGGGCCTGATGGGCGCCGTCGTGAGCTACCTAGCCATCATGGCCCTACTGCTGGTACTGTTGATTATCGAGTACGCCCACATCCGCCAACGCATCGAGCGCGACCGCAACCCGTACGGAGCCTAATTAGCTGCCCCCGGTCACCGGAATTTGCGATGGAATCGCCCCGGCTGGGGTCTCGTTGCGAACAATATGCATCACGCAAAACTAAGTGAGTAGACTTTTACCGAATCCCCGACCACACCGACAGAGCACAAGTCTGTGACCCGCGGTTTTATTGAGGCAAATATGTTGGGTGCTCGGCATTTCCAAAAAAGTCTACTCACTTAGCCAGCGAGCAGCCAAATGATTATTGAATCCCCGTCCCAGAATAATCATCGATGTTTTGGCATCGACAGCGAGCAGCCTCGAAGTGCCCCAGGTTGACGCGAAAGAGGAGCGACGCGTACTTCTGTACGCGAGCGACGGTTTGAGCGACAAGATGGCGTGC
>CABUSL010000072.1 GCA_902494295.1 uncultured Collinsella sp. | reverse complement strand
TCACGAGTCCATTGCGTGGGCCGTGCTGGCAACGCCGCCGGGAACCGATCCTGCGGCATGCATGGATGCGGCGCGGGCGGTGTGTCCCGAGGCGGCGTCGCTTGTCAGCGCCGGGCGCATCTCGGCGACGAGCAAGCACCCGACCGAGACGAACATCGTCTTTATGCTCGATACGCTCGAGCTCTACACCATCAAACGTCGCATGCGAGCCGCGCAGGCCAAGTTGCGTCAGGACCGTTCACTCGACGATGAGGCTCGTCGCGTGCTGACGATGCAGGCGGTGCAAGATTCACAGCGCCAGCGCGAGCTCCAAAAGTCGATCGGTGGCGTGGCCGACCCGTTCCGTTTGATCGGTTTGGAGACCGCAGGTGCCGATCAGGCCTAGATGTTGTGGTCAACCAGCGTATTCTCGCCTATATCCTGTCTTTATTTTGGGTATAGAGGTCTACGTGTGTGCTAAAGTATTGAGTCCTGTGGACTACGAAGGGAGAATCTGTGCCAAAAAAGACTGAGAGCACGGGTACTGGGCTGGAATCCTACGTTGCAAAGCTCATGGGCAACGGCTCAAACAGGACTTCGGTAACCGAGGACGAGATTCAGGTCGCCCTGAAGGATATCGATGTTACTGATGAGCAACTCAACGCGGTGTATTCCGCGCTGCGCAACAGCGGCATCCAGATTATCTCCGCGAGCGGAAACGACGACGCCCCGATGGACGTCGACGATGACGATAACGATACCGACGATTTCGATGATGACGAGCACGATTCCGGCTCGCTTGACGATCACGAGCTTAAGATGGCCCGCCAGGCCGATGCCGAGATGGGCTCTTCCAAGAGCAAGAAGAAGCGCACCGTGCGCACGTCCCGTTCGCGTTCGCGCGTGCGCGGCATCGATGCCTCCACGGTGATGCTGACCGGCGACCCGGTTCGTATGTACCTCAAGGAGATCGGTAAGGTCGACCTGCTGACCGCATCTGAAGAGGTCGATCTGGCCATGAAGATCGAGGCCGGTCTCGAGGCTACCGAGAAGCTCGAGGCTGCCGATGCAGGCGAGATTGAACTCACACGCTCCGAGATGCGTCGACTTACGCGTATCGAGAACGTTGGTCTTGAGGCCAAGCAGGCGCTCATCAGCGCAAACCTGCGTCTGGTCGTCTCCATCGCCAAGCGCTATGTCGGCCGTGGCATGCTGTTCCTGGATCTGATCCAGGAAGGCAACCTCGGTCTGATCCGCGCCGTCGAGAAGTTCGACTACCAGAAGGGCTTTAAGTTCTCCACGTACGCCACGTGGTGGATCCGTCAGGCCATTACGCGCGCTATTGCCGACCAGGCCCGTACCATCCGTATTCCCGTGCACATGGTCGAGACCATCAACAAGCTCGTCCGCGTGCAACGCCAGCTCCTCCAGGATCTGGGTCGCGACCCGACCCCTGAGGAGATCGGTGCTGAGATGGACATGAGCGCCGACCGCGTCCGCGAGATCCAGAAGATTTCGCAGGAGCCCGTGTCGCTCGAGACCCCGATCGGTGAGGAAGAGGATTCCCAGCTGGGCGACTTCATCGAGGACTCCCAGGCTATCGTTCCGCCCGATGCCGCCAGCTTCTCCATGCTGCAGGAGCAGCTCACCCAGGTGCTCGATTCGCTTGCCGATCGTGAGCGCAAGGTTATCGAGCTGCGCTTTGGTCTCGTTGACGGACATCCCCGCACACTCGAGGAAGTCGGTCGCGAGTTTGGCGTCACGCGCGAGCGTATCCGCCAGATCGAGTCCAAGACCCTGGCCAAGCTCCGCCACCCGAGCCGCTCGAGCAAGTTGAAAGACTATATCGAGAGCTAGTCAAGCAAGAGGCGCCCTCAAGCACATCCGCTTGGGGGCGCCTTCATGTAGTCATTGGGGACGTTCTTGAATGGCTAGTCGTTTAAGAACGTCCCCGATGACTGGGTCGGAAAATTTCTTAAAAAAGTTCTTGCCCTTCGCTCAATCGTCCGTATAATAAACTTCGTTGCTTGAGAGCACGCACCTATTCCTCGGTAGCTCAATGGTAGAGCACGCGGCTGTTAACCGCGCTGTTGTAGGTTCGAGTCCTACCCGGGGAGCCAGAATTTCTCAGCCCATTTCGCTGGGCTTTTAAATTCCTCGGTAGCTCAATGGTAGAGCACGCGGCTGTTAACCGCGCTGTTGTAGGTTCGAGTCCTACCCGGGGAGCCAGGTTGTAAAACCCGTCGCTATGCGGCGGGTTTTTTCATGCCGCGATCGCCGGTGGCGAACGTTACCGTATCAACATTTCGTGTCGAGGATGTAATCGCGAACCCCGTGGCCTTAACATGGCGCGGTCGTTGTAAAATGTTGGAATGATTGCTCCCACGACATGGTGCCGCGAGCACCAGAAAAGGAGATTCTTGTGTCTGAGACCATTAACGGCAGCCTGAGCGTCTCGAACGACGTTATTGCCGATATTGCCGGTTATGCCGCGATGACGTGCTACGGCGTCGTCGGTATGGCCGAACAGCTGCAGGGCGCCGAGAGCGTGCGCCTGCTTGCCGGCCAGCGCCTCCGCAAGGGCGTGCTTGTTTCCGCCGACGAGAACGGCCTCACGGTCGACCTTCACGTCGTGCTCGAGAACGGCGTCAACATGAAGTCCGTCTGCCACAATCTTTCGAGCTCCGTTGCCTTTACCCTGCAGGAGATTGCCCAAATCGATCCCGCCAGCCTTAAGATCGGCATTCACATCGACGCGCTCAAGAGCCGTCTGAACTAGCATCCGAAAACGGAGATTCAAATACCCATGATTGCAAAGACCATTCGCACCTGTTTTCCGATCGCTGCGGCTGCCGTTTCCGAAAAGGCCGAGGAGATCAACAAGCTCAACGTCTTCCCCGTACCCGACGGTGACACCGGCACCAACATGTCGCTCACGCTCGCCTCGGTGACCAAGGAGCTTTCCGCCCTTCCCGCCGATGCCGACATGGAGGCCATTGCTGGCGCTATCACCCACGGCTCCCTGATGGGTGCCCGCGGCAACTCCGGCGTCATCACCTCGCAGATCCTGCGCGGCGTGGCCGAGGGCCTTGTCTCTGCCGATGAGCCCATTACGTCCGCCAATATCGCCTTCGCCTTCCGTCGCGCCGTCAAGGTTGCCTTCCAGGCTGTTCGTAAGCCCATCGAGGGCACGATCCTCACGGTCCTGCGTGATGTTTCGACGAAGGCAGACGAGTGCGAGAAGAAGAAGTTCTCTGCCGAGGATGCACTCGACGCCATCGTTGTCGAGGCCTACCAGTCCGTCGCCCGCACGCCCGACCTGCTTCCTGTCCTCAAGGAGAACGGCGTGGTCGACTCCGGCGCCTTTGGCTTTGCCATCTTCTTGGAGAACTTTGTTGCCGCCGCCCTTGGCCGCAGCACCGTTGTCGAGGATTTCTCCGCTACGTTTGATTCCGCCGGCTCTGCCCGCGACGCTGCCCTCGATCGTGTTGAGATCGAGGCTAACGACGACTGGGAGGGCTCGGAGTTCCGCTACTGCAACGAGTTCCTCTTTAAGGCCGACGCCCCCTTTGACGAGGACGAGTGCCTGAAGTTCCTGGGCTCCATGGGCGACTGCGAGCTGCTCGTTGGTGCCTATCCCGACTACAAGATCCACGTGCACTCCAACACCCCCAACCTGGTGCTCGAGCACATGCTTCAGCTTGGTCAGATCTATGAGGTCTTTATCCATAACATGGAGATGGAGGCCCACGACCGCACCGCTAAGATCCATGAGGATCAGGAGAAGTCTGCCGAGCCCGCGAAGGCTCTGGGCTTTGTCGCCGTTGCGGCTGGCTCTGGTGAGGCTGACATCCTCAGGTCCCTCGGTGTCGATGTGATCGTGTCGGGTGGCCAGACCATGAACCCCTCGACCGCCGACTTGCTGGGCGCCGTCGACCAGGTCAACGCGACCTCGGTCATCATCCTGCCCAACAACGGCAACATCCGCATGGCTGCCGAGGCCGCTGCCTCCGCCTGCACCGACAAGAAGGTTGCCGTCGTTCCCACCAAGACCGTCCCGCAGGCCTTCTCCGCGCTGTTCGCGGTCCTGCCCGATTCCGAGCTCGAGGATGCCGTTGCCGCTATGGTCGACGCCATCAGCGAGGTCCGCGATGGCGAGGTCACCCGTGCCGTGCGCGATTCCAGCGCCTCCGACGGCTCGCCGATTCACTCCGGTGACGTCATGGGTATCATCGCCGGCTCCATCGATGTGGTCGGCTCCGACGTGAAGCAGGTCACGCTCGACTGCATCAACCGCATGCAGGAGGAAGAGGAGGGCGACGCGCTGACGATTCTGGCTGGCGAGGATCTGTCCGATGAGGCCTTCCAGGAGATCGTCGACGCTATCGAGGAGGCTCAGCCCGACCTGGAGATCGACGCCCATCGTGGCGAGCAGCCGCTCTATCCCGTGATCTTCTCGATCGAGTAGGCTCTGCCCATGTCCGAGCTGTGCTCCGTGCCGCGCGTCTCGGAGCGCTTTGCCCAGAGCAATGCGCTCGACGAGGATATCGCGCGACTCAAATTTGTTTCGGGTAAACGTGAGGAGGCCCTTCGCCGTCTGGGAATTCGGACGGTGGGGGACCTCCTTCTCCATATTCCTCATCGCTACCTGGACTTCACTCGCTCGTGGTCCATCGAGATGGCGCCCATCGGTACCGTGTGCACCATCATCGCCACCGTTGATCGTATTGTCCAAAAGCAGCCCCGTCCGCGTATGCAGGTGACTGAGGTCTCGCTCGTGGACGAGACGGGCGTGCTGCAGGTTGCCTTTTTCCGTCAGCCTTGGATTGCCCAACAGCTTAAGCAGGGCGACCGCCTGGCCGTGATGGGCAAGGTCGAGTTTGCCTACGGTTTTAAGCAGATGGCCTCGCCCCACTTTGAAAAGCTCGAGGACGGGCGCGCCGCCGGTACCATTTTGCCGGTCCACTATGTAAGTGACGGCGTGAGCCAGGCGTGGATGCGCCGCATCGTCAGCGGTGCGCTCGAAGTGGTCGCCAATCCGTTCGATCCCATTCCCGCGCCGCTGCGCGCAAAGCGGAAGCTCATGAGCAATGCCCGTGCGCTGCGCTCGATCCACTTTCCCTCGAGCATGGCCGAGCGCGACATCGCGCGTCGGCGTCTTGCTTACGAGGAGTGTTTCTGCTTGCAGCTCGCGCTGCGTCTGCGCAACGATGGCGGTATGGTTGACGTGGTGCCTTATGCGCATGCCGCGGGCGAACATTTTGCTGCGCTTAAACAGGCCCTGCCGTTTTCGCTGAGCGATGAGCAGGAGGCTGCATTTCAAGACATCCTGCATGACATGTGCGATGGCGGTCGCGTGATGAACCGTCTGCTGCTGGGCGACGTCGGTACCGGTAAGACCGCCGTTGCCGCCTGCGCGTTGGCGGTTGCGGCCGATAGCGGCACCCAGGCCTGCGTTATGGCGCCCACGGGCGTGCTGGCGCGTCAATATGCCGATAAGACCGGCCCCTTACTCTCGCAGGCTGGCATGACCTGGGCGCTTCTGACGGGCGCCACGCCGGCGGCCGAGCGTGAACAGATTCATGCTCGGCTCCAGTCTGGCGAGCTCGACGTGCTCTTTGGTACCCATGCGGTGCTTTCGGAGAACGTCACGTTCAAGCATTTGTCGCTTGTGGTGATCGACGAACAGCACCGCTTTGGCGTGGGCCAGCGTAACGCTCTGCGCGCAAAAGGCCCTGGTGCCGACTTGCTGGTCATGACTGCCACGCCGATCCCGCGCACGTTGGCGCTTTCGGTGTACGGCGACCTGGATACGAGCATCATCCGCCATCGTCCCGTTCCGGGTGCCGGCGTTGAGACGCGCGTCCTCACCGAGTCGAGTCGCGACCTGGCCTATGGCGCCATTCGCGAGGCGCACGAAAAGGGGCAGCAGGCCTACGTGATCTGTCCGCTCGTGGAGCCGAGCGATTCGGCCGATGAGCTCGAAGACGTACCCGGCATCGCTCGCGACGACGAAGGCCGCGTGACCGTGCCCGTGCCGTTGCATGACACGGCGACCGAGCTCGAGCGCCTTCGTCTGGCATTGCCGGGGCTTTCCATCGAGCGTCTTCACGGCCGCATGCCGGCGGGGGAGAAGGACCGGGTCATCGATGCCTTTAAGCGTGGCGAGATCGATGTGCTCGTCTCGACCACGGTAGTCGAGGTGGGCGTTGACGTGCCCAACGCCACCGTCATGGTCATCGAGAACGGCGAGCGCTTTGGTTTGGCGGCCTTGCACCAGCTGCGCGGGCGCGTAGGCCGCGGCAGCGTGTCGGGCACGTGCCTGGTCATGACGCACTCCAAGGGCAACGGCGGCGCGTCGGCGGCTCAAGACCGCCTCCAGTCGCTCGAGAAGACCTCGGACGGCTTTACGCTCGCCCAGATGGACCTGCGTCTGCGCCACGAGGGCGAAATCCTGGGTTACCGTCAGCATGGCGGCGTGACCTTGCGCTTTGTTGACCTCGATGCCGACGAGGAATTGATCGAGTGGGCTCATTTGGACGCGGTCGAGCTCTTGCGGTATGCTTGCAATCTTGACTCCGTGGCGACGCGTCCTCTACGCAATGCGGTCGCCACGCGGTATCGACACATCTTTAAGGAGGTCAGCGGAGGATGAGAATCATCGGCGGCGAATGGCGCGGTCGTAAGATCGAAGAGCCCCGTGGTCGCGATGTCACCCGCCCCACGACCGATCGCGTGCGCGAGGCGTGCGCATCTATGGTCATGTCGGCATTCGATTTCGATTTGGACGAGGTTCGTGTGCTGGACGCCTTTGGCGGCTCCGGTGCCTTAGGGTTAGAGATGCTCTCTCGTGGGGCCCGCTCGCTCACGACGTTTGAGATCGATCGCAACGCCGCGCGGCTCATTACCAAGAATATCGAGTCGCTCTGCCGCGACCGTGCGCGTTGGCGCGTGGTCACGGGCGACATGCTGGCGAGTGCCTCGCGCGGTCGTGTACCGGGCGGCCCCTTTGATCTGGTCCTGCTCGACCCGCCCTATGCTTTTGGTGCCGAGCCGGTCGAGGAGCTGCTGCAGAACCTGGCTCAGCAGGGTCTGCTTGCAGCTGGCGCTTATGCCCTGTTTGAGCATGCCGCCGCCGATGCGGGCGCGCATCCGGCAGGTTTTGAGACTGTACGTGAGAAGCGCTACGGCATTACCTCGGTTGACTTGCTTCGTTGGGTCGACGATAACGATGGTGAAGGCGTCAGCGCCGGCGCAAATGCCGAGAACAACGATGCCACGACGTTTCAGGAGGTCGCCCATGAATGACACCATCAACCGCGTGATCGTCCCGGGCACCTTCGATCCCATCACGTTTGGCCATATCGATGTGATCCGCCGCGCCCGTCGCATCTTTCCCAGCGTGATCGTCGCTGTTGCCGAGTCGCAGGGTAAAAACGGCGTGGGCACCACGTTTATGCTCGATGAGCGCGTGGCGCTGGCCCGCGAGGCGCTCGGTGATATCGACGGCGTCGAGGTCCTGCCCTTTACCGGCCTCTTGGTCGACTTCGCTCGCGAGCAGGGGGCGGGGGCCGTGGTCAAGGGCCTGCGCGCCATGACCGACTTTGAGTATGAGCTGCAGCAGGCCGACCTTAACTATCGCCTGGATAGCGAGCTGGAGTCCATTTTTGTCATGAGTGCGCCGCAGTACGGCTATATCTCGAGCTCGGTGGTTCGCCAGATTGCCTCGCTTGGTAGCGACGTCTCTAATTTTGTTCCGCCCAATGTGGTCAAGGCGCTCAAACATCGCTTTTCGTGACGTTTTTTAATGCCTGGTGGCATGTGGTAAACTAACACGATGATATGTTACCTATGAAAGGAGACCGGATGCCGGGCGAGAATTTTCCTGGCGACAGGATCGTGAGTCTTGTCGACGAGCTCGAGGGGCTCATCGAAGAGGCTAAGACGCCGTTCGGCAAGAACGCCCAGATGAAGGTTATCGACGCCGACGTCTTCTTTAACATCCTCGACGAGATCCGCATGAGCTATCCCGAGGAATGGCAGAAGTCCCGCCGTATCCTCAAGGAGCGAGAGGAGCTTATGGCTTCCGCCGCCGCTCAGGCCGATTCCATCATCGCCGACGCTCAGCAGCAGGCCCTCACCATTGCCGGTGAGCAGGAGATCGTCCGCCTTGCGCAGCAGCAGGCCGACGATATCCGCGATCGTGCCCAGCAGTACGAGCGCGAGACGCGTTATGCTGCCGAGGACTACGCAGAGCAGGTCTTTACGCACCTGGAGGAGAACCTCAAGAGTCTGACCGGCACCGTTACCCGTTGCCGTCAGCAGCTCAACGAGGGTGCTGCCCAACAGAATGGTCAGTGGTAATGGCTGAGTTCCCGAGCGTTACCGTCGATCTTTCCGAGCAGCTCGAGTTTCCTGGAGATTCGTATCCGCTGACCGGTAAGGTCGATGTCGCCACCTACACGGTGGGCGAGAAGGAGTACCAGCTACAGGACGGCATCGACTACGACGTTGTCTTTACCAATGCCGGTACCGGTGTCTTGCTTACGGGCATGGTCCGCGCGCACGCCACCGGCGAGTGCGACCGTTGCCTGGAGCCCGCCTCGTTTGATATCGCCGGCGAGATCGAGGAGTTCTACCTCTTTGAGGAGCCCGAGGATCCCGAGGCTTACGAGGACGGCTACGAGCTCCTGGGTGAGGACCGCATCGTCGATCTGGGTGAGCCCATCAACGACGCGGTCGTTATGGACACGCCGTTTGTGGTGCTCTGCAAGCCCGATTGTCGCGGTCTGTGTCCCACTTGCGGTTGCAATCTCAACGTCGAGCAATGCGATTGCGCCGCCCAGGCAGAGGCAGAATGGGCCGCTGCCACGGAAAATCCATTTGCAGCATTGAAGAATCTCAAGCTCGATGAGTAAAACTGTGGTAGTATCGCTACTTGCGCGTAATCGCCACACTGGATAGTTCATAAGGAAGGTCACTATGCCCGTACCTAAACAAAAGCAGGGTCGTATCCGCACTCACACCCGTCGTTCCGCCAACATGAAGATCTCGGCTGCGGCTCAGTCCACGTGCCCCCGTTGCGGCGCTGTCAAGCTTCCGCACCACGTGTGCCCCAGCTGCGGTTTCTACAAGGACCGCGAGGTTATCGTTACCGAGTAACGGTATACTCTGGATGCGATGCCGTTCCAAATGGAACCACAATGGCCGGCTCAATGAGTCGGCCATTTTTGTATAAGGAGCATGTATATGAGTAACGTTCGCGTTTGTGTAGACGTTGTGGGCGGAGACGAGAAACCTCAGGTTGTTCTCGATGGTATCGAGGCTGCGCTTGCCGCCGATCCCGATATCGAGGTCTTGGCAGCTGGCCCCGCCGAAATCGTCAATCCCTTTGCTGCTTCCAACGCACGTGTTGAGGCCCTTGAGGCACCCGACGTTATCGCCATGGATGACGATCCCATTCGCGCCGTGATGACCAAACGCAAGTCTTCGATCGTGCTGTCGTGCCGCGCCATCAAGAAGGGAAATGCGGACGCGTTTTTTTCCGCCGGCTCCACCGGCGCCATGACCGCCGCTGCGACCGCCTACGTCACGCCGTTTAGATATATGGCCGAGGGCAAGAAGCAGCCGGTGCGTCCGTGCCTCACCAATGCGCTACCCAATCGCGCCGGCGGTCTGACGGTGCTGTGCGATATGGGCGCCAACCCCGATGTCGAGGTCGATGACATGGTGCGTTTTGCCCAGATGGGTAGCGCCTATGCCCGCGTCGTCCTGGGCATCGAGCATCCCCGCGTGGGCCTGCTTGCCAACGGCACCGAGGACGAGAAGGGCTCCAACTTTACCAAGGCCTGCTTCCCGGCCATGAAAGCCGCCGTTCCCGGCTTTGTTGGTAACTGCGAGGGAACGGACATCACCTCAGGTAACTTCGACGTCGTCGTTGCCGATGGCATGTCGGGCAATATTGCGCTCAAGGCCACCGAGGGCGCTGCCAAGTTTTTGTTGCAGGAGCTCAAGGGCGTCTTTATGTCTTCTCTCGGCACCAAGATTGCTGCGCTGCTCATCAAAAAGCAGATGCGCGAGATTAAGGCCAAGCTCTCTGGCGACGCCAAGGGCGGCGCGATTCTTCTGGGCCTGCGCGGCGTGGTCCTGATCGGCCATGGCGCCACCTCGGTCGAGGCTGTCAAAAACGGTACGCTCGCGGCGGCCGAAGCCGTGCGCGCCGGGCTGGTCGAGAATGTCGCCAACTCCATGGACGGTATCGTTTTATAACAGCGGCGTTATGCGTCTTGGGGCGCACGTCGTGGGGCGCAGCAGCACCTTATTATTGAACTCATGGCCCAGAATCTCCTGGGCGCGCGTAAGTCGTTCAGACAAAGCCAAGACCTAGGCCTCCCTGGCGTTTTCGATCGCGTCGACGGCGTCGG
>CABUSL010000071.1 GCA_902494295.1 uncultured Collinsella sp. | reverse complement strand
CTGGAATCCCTTGTCGGTCACCGTGACGTGTACGCGACGACGGTCGGTCTTTGAGTGCTCGCGCTCGACCCAGCCCTTGGCTTCGAGAGCGCGTAGGATATTGGCGATGCGGGCGTTCGAGACCCAGGCGCGATCAGCGAGTTCGCTCGGCGTGAGCGAACCGCCAGCGAGCATAAGGGCGCGCATGACAGCCATCTCGCCGCTGAGAGCTTTGTCCACAAAGCGCGAAACGCGCTGGTGAATGCCGCCAAACTCGGTAAGGAGCTGACGCCCAAGCTCATGGAAGTCGGTATCTTCCACCGAAAACCCCTAACACTAGAAACTATTTTCGGTGAAAGATGATACCCCTGCACGCGCGCCCTATACGGTAGATTTTGAGACATGCCTAGAAAACTACCTTTAGGCGACCTCCGTACACCGTCGGTGCCAGTAAAGTTTGGGGCAGATCGTTAGGCATGTCCCAAAGCCTACTCAGAGGCACTTTACCCTGCTAAAGCTGGCATAACAGCTAGAGTGAACGTCGTACAAAGGCAAGGAAAAATACCAAACAAATCGGTGAACGGTAGTTGTTCGCGCTCGCATTTCCTGCGGATTTGTTAAAAACGCCCTAATGGTATAAAAAAAGAAACATATAACAGCACTGATGAAGGGGGTAGCTATGTTATCCTTCTCAAACGGGTGAAATCTTGGGTTTTGGGTTGCAGTTCCAAGGTGGACAAACGTTTTTCCCTGTACCAACGTGTGGTGAAGAACGGAAGAAGCCGGTAGTGCAAGCCGATAATTCAAGAATTCAATAAGCAGCGGTGTGAGAGAGCGCCGCATTACACGTAACTAGGAGCGTGGTTACACAATGCAGGAGGCATGGGAAGGCTTCAAGGAAGGCATCTGGACGGGAGAGGTTGACGTCCGAGACTTCATCCAGAAGAACTACACCCCCTACGAGGGCGACGAGTCGTTCCTCGCCGGCCCGACCGAGCGTACCAAGGAGCTGTGGGGCGAGGTTCTCGACCTGCTGCTTAAGGAGCGCGAGCAGGGCGGTGTCCTCGATATGGACACCAAGACCGTCACGGGTATCGTGAGCCACCCCGCTGGCTACATCGATAACGCCCACCGCGAGAAGGAGACCATCGTCGGCCTCCAGACCGACAAGCCGCTCAAGCGCGCTCTGCACGTCAACGGTGGTATCCGCATCGCTTGCCAGGCCGCCAGCCAGCACGGCTACAAGGTCGACGAGAACGTTGTCGAGCGCTACACCTTCGAGCGCAAGACCCACAACGCCGGCGTCTTCGATGTCTACACCCCCGAGATGCGTGCTTGCCGCTCGGCTCACATCATCACCGGTCTGCCCGATGGCTATGGCCGCGGCCGCATCATCGGCGACTACCGTCGTGTCGCCCTGTACGGCGTCGACTACCTGATCAAGGACAAGGAGGCCCAGAAGGCTTCCACCCCGACGGTCATGACCGCCGACAACATCCGCGATCGTGAGGAGCTGCAGGAGCAGATCCGCGCCCTCGGCGAGCTCAAGATGATGGCCGAGACCTATGGTTTCGATATTTCCAACCCTGCTACCAACACGCAGGAGGCCATCCAGTGGATGTACTTCGCCTACCTCGCTGCCGTTAAGGAGCAGAACGGCGCCGCTATGTCCATCGGCCGTACCTCTACGTTCATCGACATCTACGCTGAGCGCGACCTTGCCAACGGTACCTTCACCGAGGAGCAGATCCAGGAGTTCGTGGATCACTTCATCATGAAGCTCCGCATGGTCAAGTTTGCCCGTACCCCCGAGTACCAGGCCCTGTTCACCGGCGACCCGCAGTGGGTCACCGAGTCCATCGGCGGCATGGGTGTTGACGGCCGTACGCTCGTTACCAAGATGAGCTACCGCTACCTGCACACGCTCGAGAACATGGGCACCAGCCCCGAGCCCAACATGACCGTTCTGTGGTCGACTCGTCTGCCCGAGAACTTCAAGAAGTTCTGCGCCAAGACTTCTGTCGCCAGCTCCTCGATCCAGTACGAGAACGACGACCTCATGCGCGTTTACCACGGCGACGACTATGGCATTGCCTGCTGTGTGTCCTCCATGCGCATTGGCAAGGAGATGCAGTTCTTCGGCGCCCGCGCCAACCTGGCCAAGTGCCTGCTGTACGCACTCAACGGCGGTGTTGACGAGGTCTCCAAGAAGCAGGTCGGCCCCAAGTATCGCGCCGTCGAGGGCGATACGCTCGATTACGACGACGTTGTGGCCAAGTACAACGACATGATGAAGTGGCTCGCTGGCGTGTACGTCAACTCGCTGAACATCATTCACTACATGCACGACAAGTATTGCTACGAGCGCATCCAGATGGCTCTGCACGACAAGCACGTGCACCGCTGGTTCGCTACGGGCATCGCTGGCCTTTCCGTCGTGGCTGACTCCCTGTCCGCCATCAAGTACGCTAAGGTCCACCCCGTCCGTGATGAGAACGGCATCATCGTCGACTTCGAGACCGAGGGCGAGTTCCCCAAGTACGGTAATGACGACGACCGCGTCGACCAGATCGCTCACGACGTTGTGCACCAGTTCATGGAGTACATCCGCATGAACGACACCTACCGCAATTCCGTGCCCACGACCTCGGTTCTGACCATTACCTCCAACGTCGTGTACGGTAAGAAGACCGGCTCCACGCCCGACGGCCGCAAGGCTGGCCAGCCGTTCGCCCCGGGTGCTAACCCCATGCACAAGCGCGATAGCCACGGCGCCATCGCTTCGCTGTCTTCGGTTTCCAAGCTCCCGTTCCGCGATGCTCAGGACGGCATCTCCAACACCTTCTCCATCATCCCGGGTGCGCTCGGCAAGGAGGACCAGGTGTTCTTTGGCGATATCGACCTTGATCAGCTGGGCGAGTAACTATTGTTAGTGCTATACTAACAATAACGATTACTGATTAGCGCGCCGGTTTCGGCCGGCGCCTATCGATCGAAGGAGACACATTATGAAGGTTTCTGAAGTTTCCGAGACTCAGGCCGATAACCTGGTCCACATGCTCGACGCTTACGCCGAGAAGGGTGGCCACCACCTGAACATCAACGTCTTCAACCGTGAGACGCTGCTTGACGCTCAGGCTCACCCCGAGAAGTACCCGCAGCTGACCATCCGCGTTTCCGGCTATGCCGTGAACTTCCACACGCTCACCAAGGAGCAGCAGGACGAGGTCATTTCGCGTACCTTCCACGACAAGTTCTAAAGGGGTTTAACTCCCGCAGGATCGCCGGGCCGCTTTGGGTTACTTTCCAAAACGTCCTCGGACATGCAAAGGGCTCCGCTGCGCGCTTCGCGCGGCGGAGCCCTTTGCATCCTGCGGAAATGTTTTGGAAAGTAACCCAAAGCGGCCCGGCGGGGGTCCTGTGTAGTCACCCTTTAGGCGGAACTCTCCTAATTATTTGGATGAGTCGTTTACTTACTTGTGCTGTTACCGTCTTCCCGCTGTTGTTGGGGTATGCTTTGTTCGTATGTAAACGTTTGACATGTTGATGGGGGAGGGTGCTATGGCTCGCGAGGGCGCTCGTTCTAAGGATTCTGCTAAGCCTGGCATCAAGGAAGTTGCAGCGGTGGCGGGGGTTTCGCCTACTACGGTATCTCGCGTGCTTAATAATCGCGGCTATATTAGCCAAGAGACCCGCGATAAGGTCCATGCCGCGATGGAGCGCATCAACTATACGCCCAACGATATCGCCCGTGCCATGCTCAACGGTCGCCTGAATCTTATCGGTATGATCGTTCCCTTTGTGAGCAGCCCGTTCCATGCTCAGGTTGTGCAGGCGGTCGAGCGCACGTTAGCGGAAAACGGCTTTAAGATGTTGCTGTGCAACAGCGCCAATCGACCCGATCTTGAGCGTTCCTATATTGACATGCTCCGCCGCAATATGGTCGACGGTGTCATCGTCAACTCCCTCAATATCGGTGCCGAGGCATATGCCGAGATGGGCTTGAGCCTGGTTGGCATCGACTGCGATCTCGGCGAGGGCTCTGTCCAGATTGCAAGTGACAGCTATGGCATCGGCGAGCTCGCCACGCGCCGTCTGATTGATGACGGCTGCAGGCGTATCCTGTGCCTGCGCAGCAATAGCCGCATGCGCATGCCTGCCAATAAGCGTACCGATGCCTACCTCGATGTTGTTGAGCAGGCCGGTTTGTCCGCGCTTGTCCGTGAGGTTGAGTTCGTTAAGCCCGACGACGAAAAGGGCGCGGTCGTTGCGAAGATCCTCGATGAGAACCCCGATATTGACGGCATCTTTGCGGGAGACGATACGATGGCGGCCATCTGTCTCAACGTGATGAAGCAGCGCGGCTTGAGCGCTCCAGACGATATTAAGGTCGTGGGCGCGGATGGTGCCCGCCGAACTATGACGTTTATGCCTGACTTAACAACCGTACGTCAAGATATCGATCGCATCGGAGAGCTCGCGGCGCAATCCATCATCGCTCTTATTAACGGCGATAATCCCGAATCGAATATCAAGCTCCCCGTTGAACTCATTGAGGGCAAAACCGCGTAGTTCATCCCGTGCCAAAAGAATTCCTCAAACGCCTCTGATGACCGTTCACCGGCATATGTCAACCGTTTGCCGACGACTGGAACTGCGAAAAGACGTATTGGTGTGAAAACGTTTGACATATGAAAACGATTGACATATCTTGCCATTGTACCGAGTTAGTATGTCGTGGAAAGGAAGTCTCGGATGCACAAGGTGTATTACCAGCCTGAGGGAATTTGGGTAGGCGACATCATGCCGTACGGCGAGGACGGCACGTTCTATCTCTATCATCAGCGTGACACGCGTAACCCCGAACCTTTCGGAGAGCCGTTTGGCTGGGCACTCGCTACGACCAAGGATTTCGTCAACTACAAGGACTTTGGCGAGAGCCTTGAGCGCGGCGGCGACGAGGAAGTCGACCAGTACATTTATGCCGGCACGGTGTTTAAGGTGGGCGACAAGTACCATGCGCTCTACACTGGTTGCAATCGCGATAAGGTCCGCGCACGTTTGATGAAGCAGGTTCTTCTTCACGCGACGAGCGACGACGCCGTCAAGTGGGAGAAGAACATCGCCGAGACGCTGCTTCCGCCCCAGGAGGGTTACGATGACCGCAACTGGCGCGATCCCTTTGTGCTTTGGGATGAGGAGAACGAAGAGTACATGCTCATCCTCGGCACGCGTGTGGGCGAGGACAAGCGTCTGATGACCGGCCGCCTGGTCAAGTTCACCTCCAAGGATCTGACCAACTGGGAGTTCCAGGGCGACTGGTGGAACCCGGGCCTGTACACCATGTTTGAGATGCCTGATCTCTTTAAGATGGGCGACTGGTGGTACCTCGTCTTTTCCGAGTACAGCGACGGCAACAAGACCCGTTACCGCATGTCCAAGTCCATCAACGGTCCTTGGATTACCCCCGCTGACGACTCCTTCGACGGCCGCGCGTACTACGCCGCTCGCACCGCATTCGATGGCGAGCGCCGCGTTCTCTTTGGTTGGGTCCCGACGCGCGACGAGGGCGGCGACCCCAGCTCTTACCTGTGGGGTGGCACTTTTATGCCCCTCGAGATCATTCAGCGTGCCGACGGAACGCTCGGCACCAAGCTCCCCGACAGCATGCTTGGCGCCTTTGGCGAGGCTAAGGCAGTCGAGACCTTTGAGCTTTCCTGCGAGTCGGGCAAGGTCGAGCAGGTGCTCGCCGCGGATGCCGGCTCCACCTACTTGCTCGATGCCGACATTGAGCTCGGCGGTAACGCTGCCGGCTTCTCGGTCAAGTTCGCCGAGGACGCCGAGACTGGTCTTGCCTATGAGTTCCGCGCCAACCTGCGCGAGGGCAAGCTCGAGTTCACGCCGGCTCCCCAGTACCCGTGGTTCCAGGTCAACAACATGGGCCTCGAGCGTCCGTTGTTCTTTAAGGGCGAGGGCACTCACCATGTGCGTCTGGTCGTCGACGACGACATCGCGACCATCTTTGTCGATGATGTTGCGCTCAACGCTCGCTTCTGCAACAAGCAGGGCCAGGGTGTGGCGCTTACCGTCACCGACGGTGCGCTCAAGTGCGCAAACGCAACGATCGCGTCTCTGTAGCGGCAACGAACCGTTTTATGATTTAGAAAAGGAATGGAGAGGAACATGGACTACAAGGCAGTGTCCCAGCAAGTCGTCGACAACGTCGGCGGACTGGAGAACATCGAGGGCGCCACGCATTGCGTGACCCGTCTGCGTCTGGTGCTCAAGGATACGAGCAAATACAACAAGGCCGAGCTCGAGAACATCGATGGCGTCAAGGGCGTGCTGTACAACAGCGGCCAGCTCATGATCATCTTCGGTACCGGTACCGTCAACAAGGTTTACGATGAGTTTATGGCTCTGACGGGCGTTAAGGAGATCAGCGCTTCCGAGGTCAAGGGCGCCGAGGCGGACAAGAAGGGCAAGTTCTTCTCGGTCCTCAAGGTATTCTCGGACATCTTTATCCCCATCATTCCCGCCTTCGTCGGCGCTGCAATCATCATCGGCCTTAAGTCGCTGATCGTTGCCAACGGCCTCTTTGGCATGGAGGGCAGCCTCGCCGATCACAGCGAGTTCCTCAAGAACCTCGCAAGCTTCTTTGCCATTATCGCCACCACGTTCGACTACCTGCCTGTCCTGGTTATGTACAGCGCAGTCAAGCGTTTTGGCGGTAACCCGATCCTGGGCATCCTCGTCGGTATCGTCATGGTTCACCCGAGCCTTATGAACCGCAACACGTTCGTTATGGACCCGACGGGTGCTGAGTACTGGAACTTTGGTCCGCTCTCCATTCCCATGGTTGCTTTCCAGGGCGGCGTGTTCCCTGCAATTCTGACCGCCTGGTTTATGGCCAAGGTCGAAAAGATTGCCCAGAAGTACATCCCCGAGGTCGTTTCGTTCGTCTTTGTCCCGACCGTTACCCTGATTCTTGCTAACGTCGCCCTGTTCACCGTGTTCGGCCCGCTCGGTAACCTGATCGGTGACGTCCTCGCCGGCGTAATCGATATCCTGTACAACAGGATGGGCGTCTTTGGTGCCTTTGTCTTCGCCGCGTTCCTGCAGCCGCTCGTCGTTACCGGTACGCATCAGTTCATCCAGGGTATCGAGGCAAACCTTGTTGCCACGACTGGCTTCAACTACATCCAGGCCATCTGGTCGGTTTCCATCATCGCCCAGGGCGGCGGCGCCATCGGTATGTACCTCATTCACAAGAAGCACTCCAAAGAGCGCAACATCTGCATGTCGTCCTTTATCCCGACGCTGGTCGGAATCTCCGAGCCCGCTATCTTTGCTGCAAACATGCGCTATTCGATCATTCCGTTCATCTGCGCATGCATCGGTGCAGGCTGCGGCGGTGCCTTCGTCAAGCTCTTTGAGGTGCGCGCTATCGGTCAGGGTCTGACCGGTGTGCTTGGCCTGCTCATCGTTACGCCCGAGACTCTCGTGTGGTATGTGGCTGGTAATCTTATCGCCTTTATCGTGCCGATCGTCTTGATCTTTGCCTACAACAAGGCAAAGGGCGTTCCGACCACCGATGAAGAGGGCGCTGGTGCTGGCTTCGATGTCAGCTTCTAGTTGAGCCGTTCAGCGTAATGTGCGGATAAGTCCATTTGAGGAAGGGCGCTCGGCTCGTGCGAGTCGAGCGTCCTTCCCTATAGACGAGAAAGTCAATGGCGATGTTTAATCAAAAAAATAAGGTGACACGCGCGGACTATGATCAGTGGCGTGCCGGACAGGATGAGACGGCGGGTCGCATCGCGTCCGACCCCGATAGGCTCCTGTTCCATGTGGAGCCTGAGCTTGGCTGGCTCAACGACCCCAACGGTTTGGTTCAGATTGGTGATACGTATCACATCTATCATCAATACGATCCGTTCGATGCTGCGCATGGCGGTCCAGTGCTGTGGAACCATCTGACGACAAAGGATTTTGTGACGTACGAAAATCACGGCCCCGTGCTGTTTCCCGATTCCGATTTGGATTCGAGCGGAGCGTATTCTGGTTCTGCCTTTGTACGTGATGGCAAGATTCACTACTTCTATACCGGCAACGTCAAGCATTTCGACCGCGATGATTACGACTACGTGTTGACGGGCCGTGAGCAAAACCAGATTCATATGGTTGCCGAGAATCCCGACGAATTGGGCGAGAAGCGCATGGCTGTTGGACCAGTCGATTACCCCGACGATATCGGTACGCATGTGCGCGACCCCAAGATCCTTGAACACGACGGTATCTACTACATGGTTCTGGGCGCTCGTACGAAAGACGATCGCGGTTGCGTGCTTGTCTATACCTCGCGCGATCTAGAGGACTGGAACTATGCGACGCGTATTGAGCTGGGCGAGAAGTTTGGCTTTATGTGGGAGTGCCCCGATCTGTTTGAGCTCGATGGTGAGCTTATTCTCGTTTGCTGTCCGCAGGGTGTGCCTGCCGATGGTTGGCGTTACCGCAATCCCCATCAGTGCGTGTGGTTCCCCATCGAGGCCGATTGGGGGGTGCCGAGCTTTAAAATCGTCAGGCAGGGCATGCCCCCGATGGTCGATGCCGGTTTTGATTTCTATGCTCCGCAGTCCTTTGAGGATGCTGCAGGTCGGCGTTTGATGATCGGATGGTCGGGTTGCCCCGACGCGACGGCAGAAAACCCGACGGTGGCGTGCGGGTGGCAGTGCGCGTTGACGGTGCCGCGAGAGCTGAGCATACGCGATGGTAAGCTCTGCCAGCAGCCGGCGCACGAGATTGAGAGGATGCGCGGCGGCTGCGTTCGCGCGACAGGCGGTGAAACCGTTGAGGAGCCGGGCCGCCTGTTTGATCTTGTGGTTTCCTGTGAGGGCGCCAAGATGGTCGAGCTCGAAATCCGCAAGGGTGTCTTTGTGCGCTATGCAGACGGGATGCTTACCCTCGACATGGGTGACGAAGGCTATGGGCGCGACCAGAGGTCGATCGAGCTCAGCGAGCTTCGCGACCTGCGTGTGCTTTCGGACACTACGATGGTCGAGATTTTTGCAAATGGCGGCGAGGCGGCACTTACGAGCCGTACCTATTCGCCGGCGGTTTCGGCGATGGGGTTGCATGCCGAGGGTGCGGCATCGATGAATTTCTACCGCCTCGTGCATTAACCGTGCATGGGGCACGATTGGACTTGCTGGGCGAAATGAATCGCAGTTGCCGCGGCCAACTACCGTTTATCGCGTATAGCGACCGTTTGCGGAGTAAGTAACACTTAGTAATAAACCGTGTAGAATCTCAGGTTAGCACGGAGTTTTCCAGGGAGACGCTGTCCTTTGTTGTGTGCAAGGGGCGGCGTCTCTTTGGCGCTCTGCCGCCGTTGTGCAACAGTGCGGCGGCGCGTGCCATGTATTGAAAAGCCAATGTCGAGATGGGTCGTGATAATAATGGGCAAGTACGTAATCGTAGTTGAGTCTGGTTCGGATGTGACGCCGGAGCTCTGCGAGCGCTACGGCATCGTGCGCGTGCCCATGCATGTCACGATTGCTGACGAGACCGTTGAGGATGGTTCAATCGATCCGCTCGAGATTTATTCGCGCTGTAACGAGTTTGGCGTAATGCCCAAGACCAGTGGCTGCGCGCCTGCGGATTTTGCTCACGTGTATGACCGTATCCATGCCGAGCAGCCCGATGCGACCATTCTGCATCTTGCGTACTCCGAAGTCACGACTTGCTCGCATCAGTCCTCCAAGATTGCGGCTAAGGGCCGCGACTACGTATTCTCCATGGATACGCGCTTTGTCTCGGTAGGTCAGTCGCTCGTTGTCGTCGAGACCGCCAAATACATCGAGGCTCACCCCGATGCCACCGTCGACGAGATCTTTGCATTTACGAACTCCGTCATGGACCGCGTGCTGCTGGGCTTTGTTCCTACCGACCTTGCCTTCCTTAAGGCGGGCGGTCGTCTGTCCAACGTCGCGTTCCTTGGTGCCCACCTGCTCAAGATTAAGCCCTGCATTGAGGTAACGGGCGGTAAGTTTGTGGCGACCAAGAAGTTCCGCGGCTCTATGCTCAAGTGCGCCCGTGCCTTTATTGACCACATGGTTGCCAAGGGCGAGATTGACTACTCGCACATTGGCCTGGCGTATTCGGTAGGCCTTTCCGAGGAGCTGCGCGACGACATGGAAATCTATGCGCACGACCTGGGCTTTAAGGACGTTACCTGGACTCAGGTCGGCGGCGTCATCTCGAGCCATTGCGGCCCGACCGCCTTCGGCGCGGTGCTTACGCTTAAGGCGTAGGGCCTGGCGTCTATCGATTTCTATTGCTTCGGCGGCGAGCGGGTTGTGACAACCTTCCCGCCGCTCTTGCGTGGAGCCAAATAGAACAACACAATTGACCGCTAAACCGTTTTGCCATTATGCATATGGGCTAGAATGACTCTGGTATTTATGTAACTAAAACCAATGAGAGGCAAGGTAGCGGGAATGGCTGAGATGACGCTCGAGGGTGTGGACGCTCGTCCCGAGGACTCTGCGTTTGCCCTGCTCGAGGGGATCGGCGTGTTTAATGTCGAGCAGCACCATATCGGTCTCGTTGAGTACGGCATCGAACTTCTCGGGATGCTGAGGGTCGAAGGCGTAGCCACAGCTATCCAGGCAGGT
>CABUSL010000070.1 GCA_902494295.1 uncultured Collinsella sp. | reverse complement strand
GGGCCTTTTTCTATCTCGAGCCCGATCGCATTCGCATCACGCGCCTCCGCTTTTCTCTTGCACTCCCATTCCGAAAGGATTTTCACCATGTCTCAGAACACCACCGCCACCCAGCCCCGCACCGTCCAGACCGCCGACCGTGGCAAACTCGATGTCCGCGCCCTCGTCCTGCTTGCCATCCTGCTCGCCGCCGGCTTCATCCTCAACTTCACCGTCGGCAAGGCCATCTCGGGCATCTCGGGCGGCATGATCAGCCCCGAGTTCATCATCTCGGCCTTCTGCCTCACCATCCTGGTCGTTCGCCCCAACATCGGCCAGGCGCTCGTCATTGGCCTCATCTCGGCTGCCGTGATCCAGATCACCACCACTTCGCCGTTCGTCGATTTTGCCGCCGAGGGCATCGCCGCCATGCTCATGGCCGGCATCGTCAACGCCGCCGGCAAGAACGGTCAGGTCAAGCCTGCCATCGCCATTGTCGCAACCTTCCTGACCACCTTTGTCTCCGGCGTCATCTTCATGGTCATCAAGATGGCCATGCTCGGCGTGGTCGGCGAGCTCGCCGCCGCCATGCTGCCCGTCGTCGCCATGACCGCCGTCTTTAACGCCATTCTGGTCGGCGCCCTCTACTTGCCCATCCAGAAGGCCCTTAGGCTCAACTAACCCACAGTGCCCCATCGGTAAAGACTGTCCCAAACAACGAGCTCTTGGGGACGTTCTTAAACGACTGGTCATTTAAGAACGTCCCCAATGACTATGAAAGGTATCCATGGAAACGATCATCAACGTCGACGATGTCTCGTTCTCCTATGGCACGCAGACCGAGCAGGCGCTCAGCCACATCTCGCTCAGCGTGAACAAGGGAGATTTCATCGGCATCATCGGGCCCTCGGGCGCCGGCAAGTCCACGCTTGCCGCCTGCCTGTCGGGTGCCGTGCCCCACCACTACACCGGCACGTTCTTTGGGTCCGTCATGGTTGACGGCCACGACACCTGCGAGGTCTCGCTGACCGACGTGTCGCAAATCGTCGGCAGTGTGCTGCAGGATATCGACACGCAGATGGTCGCCTCGGTCGTCGAGGACGAGATGCTCTTTGGCCTCGAGAACTTTGGCGTTCCCCACGACCAGATCGAGCAGCGCGTGAGCGAAACGCTCGAGACCGTCGGCATCAGCGACCTGCGCGACCGCGAGATTGCCACCCTCTCGGGCGGACAGAAGCAAAAGGTAGCCATCGCCGCCATCCTCGCCATGCGTCCGCGCGTCTTGGTTCTCGACGAGCCCACCGCGGCACTCGACCCCGCCAGCTCCACGTTGGTCTTCGAGACACTGCGTGAGGCAAACCGCGCACTTGGAATCACCATCGTCGTCGTTGAGCAAAAGGTCGCCCTGCTCTCGGAGTACTGCAACCGCGTGCTCGTGCTCAACCATGGCGAAATCGCGCTGCAGGGCGAGCCCCACGAGGTCTTCGCGCATACCAACGAGCTCCGTGCCATCGGCGTCGACTGCCCTCGCGTCACGCGTATCTTCAATAGCCTCGAGGCCGATGGCCTGGTAAGCGGTACCCCCTGCTTGGATGTCGATGAGGCCGAGCGCCTGATTTCGGGCATCGTCGACCCCACACACGTGGCCATCGAAGCCCAGGCGCCCGCCGGTTCCCCGCATGCACCGTCGTTGCGCCCTCATGCCAAGGACGCCGAACCCGTACTCACCTTCGACCATGTCGAGTTTGCCTATCCCAATGGCGGCGCCGCCGTCCACGACCTCAACCTGACCCTCTATCCCGGCGAGCTCGTGGGCATCGTCGGCCAGAACGGTGCCGGCAAGACCACGCTCACCAAGCTGCTCACAGGCCTGCTTAAGCCCGCCTCGGGCAGCGTGCGCGTCACGGGACTGGATACCGCAGCCGTTCCCACGAGCCGTATCGCCCGCGAAGTCGCAACCCTCTTCCAAAACCCTGACCGTCAGATCTGCAAGGACACCGTGCTCGACGAGGTCGCCTTTGGCCTGGAGCTTGGCGGCATGGACCGTGCCGAGGCTCTGCGTCGCGCCCAGCTGGTCATCGACCGCTTTGGTCTGCCCGCCGACGAGGCACCGTTCTCGCTTTCGCGCGGTCAGCGACAAATGGTGGCGCTTGCCTCCGTCGTAGTGGTTGAGCCCAAGATCGTCGTGCTCGACGAGCCCACGAGCGGCCTTGATTACCGCGAGTGCATGACCGTCATGGAAACGGTGCGCACCATGGCCGAGCGCGGTTGCGCCGTTATCATGGTTTGCCACGATATGGAAGTCGTCTCGGATTTTGCCGAGCGCATTGTGGTAATGGCCGACGGTCGCATCCTCGACCACGGCCGCACGCACGAGCTATTCTCGAACATCGATCTCATGCGGCGTGCCTACGTGGAGCCTCCCCAGGTTATTGAACTCTCGCGCCGTCTGGCATCTTCCGTCTCGCCCGCTTTTGCGCAGGTGAGCGAGGTCACCGATGTCGTTCGAATTACCCAGGAGATGGTCCACCGTGGTTAACGTCATCGACTACATGCCGGGCGATACGCTGCTGCATCGCCTGAATCCCGTCGTCAAACTGGGCCTCGCCGCCGCCATCATCGTCGGCATCTTCTTGTCCGACACCTACGTGGCGCTGCTGGGCTTTTTGGCACTCACCCTTGCGCTGGGCGCCTATGCCGGCGTCGTCGACCGTCTGTTCTCGCTGCTCAAGTTGCTGATTCCGCTTGCGCTTATCATGCTGGTGCTCCAGCTGGCCTTTATGCGCGATGGCAACGTGGTGTGGAGTTTTATCACCGACACGGGCCTCGTCACAGGGTCGAAGGCCTGCCTGCGCCTGCTGGGTGTGGCGTTACCACTCATCCTCATGCTCATGGTGACCAAGCTCAACGACCTTGCCAACGCCTGCGTCGAGGTGCTGCACGTGCCGTATCGCTATGCCTTCACCTTTACCACGGCGCTGCGCTTTGTGCCGGTGTTTGGTCAGGAGATGAACGCCATCATGGAGGCGCAGACCGCACGCGGCGTCGAGTACGACACCAAGAACCCCATCAAGAAGCTTAAGCTCATGCTGCCACTGTGCGTGCCACTGCTCATCTCGAGCGTGGGCAAGACCGATGCCACAGCCTTGGCGGCAGAACAGCGCGGCTTCTATCTGCGTACGCGCGCCAGCTCGTACAAGCGCTACCCCATCAAGGGTCTGGACATCGCCGTGCTCATCGTCAGCATCGCCCTCATCGCCATCGGCTTCCTGTTCTAGTTCACCACCGACAGCAACCGCCCAACGCAAAAGGCCTCGGCTCGCACCAAACGAGCCGAGGCCTTTACTGTGTCACCAGATAAAACCTACCAAAATTAACCTGTTCCCTTTTGGCAGGTCGGAAGCTAGAGGCGGTAGGGGGCGCCGCTGCGGATGATGGATTCGCGCACCAGGACATCCATGGCGTCGAGGGTGATCTCGGGCATCTCTCGGTACTTTTGCAGCACCGAGAGCTCGGTGCAGGCCAGAATGACGCGGTCGCAGCCGCTACGGGCGAACTCCCACATCACGCGGTCGAACTTATCCATATCGGGCTCACGCCCGGCCTTCACATCATCGTAGATAAGCGACATCACATCGTTCTGACGTTTCTCGCTGGGATAGACAACCTCAACACCCGCAGCCTTACATTCGCGGCCGTAGACGCCCGCGCCCACGGTGCCATCGGTTCCCATAATGCCAATCTTGTGCACCGGCTCGGCCGGCATACTCAGGTTGGGGTCGAACTCGCACTCCCCCATCACCGCACCGGCCAGAGCATAGCGCACCGACTCACGCGGCATGTGGATAATCGGCACCTTCGTAAACGACTGGATCTGGTCGTAGAAGTAGTGTGACGTGTTGCAGGGAATGGCAATGTGCGCACAGCCCAGCGACTCGAGTGCCTGGGCACACTCTTTCATGGTCGCCAGCAGCTTGGCATGCTCGCCGGTCTTAATGGCCAGCGTGCGGTCGGGCATGGTCGACTTGGAGAGCACCACCATGTCGATATGTTCCTGATCGCAGGCAGCAGCCGTATGACGCACCACCTGGTCGTAGTAATACGACGTGGCCTCGGCGCCCATGCCGCCGATAACTCCCAGCTTTTCCATCGCCGCCTCCTTGGTGACGCTTGCGCAATTGCGCGTATCGTACCCGCGCCCGCCCGATGCAAACCGGACGGGCGCCGCACTCATCTACTTGTAATACGTCTTGAACAGCTTAAAGTGGCGCAGCTTGGTGTGCCACATGCGCAGCCAGCGGTTAAAGACAAAGTCGCCCTTCATAAACGAAGGGTCGGCGCCCTTGCCTTCCTTGTCCAGGCGATGCACCTTAGCGCGCAGCTCGGGATCCTTGACGTATTTGTCGACGACGCCCATGGGGACGACCATCCACAGAGCCTCGTCCTGCGCCGTCACAAACTCCGGCTCAAACGGGCGGTTGAACACATACTCGTCCACCACATACTTGGCAACGTTAAAGCCGCTGTTGGTAACGTAGTAGTTGCTGCGGCCCTGGCGCGTGTTGAAATCGAAGAACTTAAACGAGCCATCGCGCTCGTCGTACTTAACGTCAAAGTTGGAATAGCCCACAAAGTGAAGGTCCTCGAGCAACTTGCGCACGCCGCCCATGAGCTCGTCGTTAGGCTCGGTAATGATACAGGCATGGTTGCCGACACCGTGGGGCTGATGCTCCTCGAGCAGTACGTGACCCAGGCACATCATGCGCACCTTGCCGTTGCGGTCGGAATAGCTGGTGAGCACGCGCATGTACTCGTCGTTGCCGGGCACGCGATCCTGCAAGATCAGGTCGTCGGTGTAGCCGCTGGCATACGAATCGCGAATGACCTGTTCCAGCTCGGCGCGGTCGGCAATCTCATAGGCCTTCTTCTGGCCCTCGAACTCATGCTGCCACCACATGATGCCGTCAGAAGGCTTCAGAATCATCGGGTAAGGAAAATCGATCTGGTCGAGCACCTCGGCAGGTGCCTCGCCTTGGGCGTTCAGCATCGCCATGGTGAAGGTAAAGGTATGCGGATAGGGCACGCCATGCTTCTCGCACAGCTCGTAGAAGATCTCCTTCTTCTGGCACTGCTCAAGCATGCTATAGGGAGCGTAAGGCGCGACGATGTTATCCGCCAACTCATGGGCATCCTTGGCCTGAGCCACGAGGGCAACATAGTTGTCGCCACAGCCCACAAGGACAATCGTCTTGTCGGCATGCGCTTGGGCAATGCCGTTGACGGTTTTGAGCATCACGGGCATGGTGTCGATATCCACGTTGGGCGTGTAGTCGATAATCTGGCTGCGGTACGCGGGACCCGTCTGGTACTTGCCAAAGACCAGACTCTTGACCTGGTACTCCTCGTAGAAGGCGCGCGCCACCGAATAGGCGTTGATGTCGCCACCGAGCAGCACGGGAATGAACTCGCGCTCTGTAAATTGCAATGCCATGGAAACTTCCTATCATGAACTGCCCACACAACGGGCGGTCTTTGCGCAACTGATTTATTCTAGCGTGCCAAGCCGCCGGCGCCCAAAGCTCCACCGTATCTATGGCAATCGACGCAATCGTCCAGCACGAAGGCGGCGCTCACCGTTGTATGACAATGGGCAATGAACCTACCATTGTTGTAGGATTCAACATGTTGCCCGCCCCGTCGAAAGGTGCACCGTGCCCCAGGCTCATCCGATCAACAACCCCATCATTGACGCCGCCAAGCGCGAACTTGCGGATCGTGCCCGGACGGCAGCTCCCCTACGCACCGCAAACGATGCTTACAACGGGCCTGCTCGTATCGTCTCAATCAACACGTCGGAGCACAGAGGCACTCGCAAGTCGCCCGTCGCCGATGGACGCGACACCGTCATCGAGCAATTTGGCCTCGCTACCGATGCGCACGCCGGACATTGGCACCGCCAGGTCTCTTTTTTAGCCGCGGAGTCCATCCAGACGGCGCAGGCACGCGGGCTCGACGTACACGAGGGTGACTTTGGAGAGAACTTCACAACCCGGGGCATCAACCTGCTCTCGCTCCCCTTGGGCACGCAGCTCAAGCTTGGCAGCGAGGTGCTTGTCGAAATCAGTCAGATCGGCAAGGTCTGCCACACACGCTGTGCCATCTACTATCTAGCCGGCGACTGCATCTTTCCCCACGAGGGCGTTTTCGGCGTGGTACTAAAGGGCGGAGAGGTCCATATCGGCGACGATATCCAGGTAGTCAAACTCGGCGACGGCACCTGTTCGTTCACCCCCGCCGAGGCGCTCGAAGAGATTGAGCAGGCTCGCCAGGAGGGCACGCTGTAGTTGTAAAACCCCACGTTGAGATAGCTTTTACAGCCCCAAACCCCTCTTAAACAGGCCCCCGTAACGTTAAAGTTGAACTCTATGGTTTCTCAACAATTCATCATAACTGCAGGTCAAAGCCAAAGCCTCAAGTTCAACTTGACCCTTTGGAACCTTTAAGGTTCAAGTTGAGGTCGAAAGCAGTAGTAGAATACCGTTCGAACCATAACCTACGATTGATTGCAGAGGGACTGGATGCAGCATTCGAATCATCGCACCGCAGCACTCATTGCGTCGAAGCCGGCTCGTATCATCACGAGCGCCGCGCTCGCCGTTGCGCTGACGGCCACGCCGATGCTCTCCCCCGTTGCGGCGTATGCCGCCTCGCAGGCAACGCAGGACCAGCTTTCCGCAGCCCAGCAGAAGATCGAAGCCGCCACGAGCGCCTACAACGACGCCCGCACCAAACTCGATGACCTGCAAAAGCAGATTGACTCCAATGAGGCGAGCATCGAGGAAATCGAGGCTAAGCTTCCCGAGCAGCAGGCCAAGGCAAGCTCTGCCATGCGCGATCTGTACAAGTATCAGAAGGGCACCAATCCCATCGTGAGCTTCCTGGTCAACGCACAGAGCCTGGGTGAGTTCATCACGACCTGCAAATACACCAACCAGATCACGAGCTCGAGCGTCGACGAGATCGAAGAGCTCAATAACATGCAAACCGAACTTGAGCAGAACAAGGCCGAGCTCCAGCAGGCCAAGTCACAGCTTGAGGCAGAGCAGAAAAACGCCGAGGATGCGCTGGCGCAGGCCCAGCAGCTCCGCAGCGAGGCACAGGCAAAAGCCGAGCAGGAAAATGCCGCCGAGCTTGCCAAGCTTGAGGCCGATAAGGCCGCTGCCGCCGAGAAGCTCTCGGGCGAGGGCGTAAGCGGCAGCAATTCCAGCAGCCAGGCCACCAACACCAACACCACCATCGACACCACGGTGAACAACTCCAATACCGGTAGTTCCGATTACGATTCGTTCATTAATGAGTGGACGAGCCGCATCGACAATTATCTCGCCGGCTCCCCCATGGCAGGCCAGGGCTACAACTTTGCCGTCGCCGCTTGGAATACCGGTGTCGACCCCCGTTGGTCCCCCGCCATCGCCTGCATCGAGAGCACCAAGGGTGCTTATTGCGCCAATTCTTATAACGCCTGGGGCTGGAGTGCACGTGGCGGCGGTTGGCGCAGCTTTGGCAGCTGGAGCGAGGGCATCTCCGCTCACGTTGCCTATCTGGGCGCCAACTACGGCTCCACCCTTACCCCGGCTGCGGCCAAAAAGTACTGCCCGCCCACGTGGCAGGACTGGTACAACAAAGTCGCCGCTCAGATGAACCGCATCTAAGTGCAACTGCAAAGGGCCCCAACGGGGCCCTTTTCTTTTAGGTAGCGGAGGTATCGACGACGCCGGTCGCATTGGCAACCGCGACTATGACGATCATGCATAGGAGCAGCACACTCAATGCCTTGAGCCAGAGTTTCGCGAGTTTCTTGCCGCGATAGCTGTCGAGCAGTGCGAATCGCCGACGAAGACGGCGCTTATCGAGCAGCGCAAAATGCATAAGCACCATAAGGCCATCGACAAAGAAAAAATACTCGATTATGAGAAGCCACGTCGGGTAGCTTTGGTTTGCTCCCGTTGGGTGAAAGACGGCAAAGTGACTTCCGGCAAAGAACACAAGCAGCGAGAAGCAGACGAGCGTATTCCAAATACGCCCCAGAGACTCCGGAACGCGAGAGAGCAGACCGCATGCAGCGGAGGCGGCAGGCCTAGGAAGCCCTGTGGGGTTCTGGAGCCCTTGGGGCGTCAACACCGTCTCCGAGGCCGGAGTACGGACAGGCGCAGGCGCAGGAGGCCGCACGGGGCGACTTAGATCGTATGCCGCGCGCGTCGCCCGTCCCAACGCTTCCGCGCTCGCAAAACGCTTGGCCGGGTCGAGCGCCATCGACATGCAGACGGCATCGGCAAGTGGGGTGGGAATGCCACGCGCCTCGCATTGCTCGCGCATGTCGAGCCCTGGTTTAGGGTCGACTCCCGTCAAGCAGAAGAACAACAGGGCGCCAAGTGCGTAGACGTCGCTGCGCACACTCGTCTGCCCAAACCCATACTGCTCGGGCGGCGCATAGGGTCGCGTGCCAAACTTGACGGTGTCGGCATCGGCGCCATCGCGCCATACGCGCGCGATCCCCAAGTCGATAATCACCAGCGATGAAAACGTCAGGCCGTCATCAGGCGTATAGTTGGCACCTGTCACGATGATATTCGACGGCTTGAGGTCGCGATGGATCACCGGCGCCGACGTCTCCCCCGCTATTGCAAAACCGGCATGGAGCTCGCCCACGGCATCGCATAGGGCAGGATACAATTCACGCGCATAATCGGGGGTGGCTCCCAGACGGTACACCAGCGCCCCGAGCGTCTCCCCTTCGATGTATTCCATAACCACGTTGAGCTCGTCGCCCACACGACGACAATCGACGATTCTGGGCAGGTGCTCAAAACGCCTGCCTGCCCGCTGAGCGGCAAACAGACGCTCGTATGCCCCGCCGATTTGAGCCGAAGCATCGATGCGTTTGCGGACAAAGGGGCCGAGCGAACTACCGCCGGTTCCTTCAAAGTACACGAGCTCGGTTGTTTCAACGGACGAGCGCTTAAGTACACGCTCCACGCGATAGCTGTCGTCGCGATCGAGCGACGCCAGGTGCTCGGCAAGCGCTGCGGTCAGCTCGTCATTGGAATATGTTGGGGTCTGAGTATCCATAGCCTCCATCATAGCGCAGGGCGCAGACACCCCATGGCATCCGCACCCCGTTCGTTTGCATCGCTGTTCGACAGCTCCGCCGGCTCAGATATCAGCCGCTAACTCACCGTCTCCTCGCCAAAGCGATACAGTTCCTCGTTGACCTTTTGGAGGCTGCACCCGCGATCGATGCAAAAGATGATAATCGCATCGCGGCGGTCCTTGCAGTTAAGGACGCTTACCCCGGCAGCCGTCAGCGCACGGTTGGTCTCTTTGAGCGTCAGCGCCATCGCAAAGGCAATCTGCAGCACCTTATTGCGACTCGGATGACGCGCGCCGGTAAAGATCTGATAGCCAAAGGTCTCATTGAGATCGGCCATGCGAACCACGCGCGAACGCTCCAAGCCCTTTTCCTGCAGCAGCTGCATCAGGTAGTCCGAAAGCGACGGGGCGGCAAAGTCGTGTTCTTTGATATAGCCATCGATGTTTGGCGCGTCGAGAAGTTCATTGAGTAACTCGTCAGTCAACTTTTTATCGGGCATACGACCTCACCTCCCATACGGCGCAACGGTAGCGACATGCTAGGCCAGCACCCAGCTTGCAGTGGCAGACTTATCAAACATGTTGGCAAAATACAGTGCCTTCTTGATATCGCCATCAAAGTAGATATTGCCCGCCACGGAGCCACCGGCGGAAAGGGTACCAGACTGCAGCTCATCGGAGCCCTCGCTGTAGTAACCCTGATTCTGTTGAGCGCCGTTGGCGTCCTCGCCCTTCCAGTCGTAGATATTGTAATCTGCGCCCTCATCGCCATTGTTAACGTACGTGACGTGAATGCCCGTCATGGTCGAACCGTCATAATTTGTGAGGCCGGGCTGGACGGAATCGACAACGACGGAAAGACCGGCAGCTGTGGTCACCGTCGCACCAACCGCCAGGTCAGTCGTAGACTGCTCTTCCTTCTTCGCCTCTTCCTTCTTGTCGCCATCGCCAGCGTCCTCGGTGACGGTCGCCTTATCGCTACCACAACCGGCAAGAAGACCGGCAGTCCCCAAGGCGACGGTGGCGAATGCGCTCAGTGCAGCGCGACGGCTCAGCAGCACTTCGTTTTCAAGCTTTTTCATCATGCATCCTTCCTACGATCCGGCTACCGTGCCGGCACACAGCACATCGTAGAAAGGATTAAACTTGAATTCATTAGCTGAGAGCTAAGGTTGCGGTATAGAAGAGCATGAAGCGCGTGTCCATCGCCGATGACACCTCGAGGCTTGCCAACATCGTTCTTAATTTTATAAACTGGAATTGTTACACTTAAAAAAGCGGAATTTCACCGTCATAGTTTTCTGCTTTTTCCAATAGCGGTCCTTTAGCCCCCATCGTAAACGCGATGTCGCTGCTGCGGATAGAGAGCAGCTCCATTCCGGGTCTCACCTTCAAAAAGTCCATCATTTTCTTCGTAAGAAGAATTTGCCCCTCCTGTGAAATCTCTATCCAGCAGTAGGAACGCCCCTTGTATTTAATAAATTCGCCAGAACCTGCTGAGTAGTCAAGCAACGGTGGAGTATCGTCCAAAATGTGACCAAGCTTTGACGGATGCAAAAGGCCTTTCCGGGTGACGCAGAAGCCACCGGTAATCTTACTTCCGGTAAAAAGATATACTTTTCCTTCATCTGCAATGTGATAT
>CABUSL010000069.1 GCA_902494295.1 uncultured Collinsella sp. | reverse complement strand
CTAAGTTGCGGTGGAATAGGGATTGATTGGCGGCTAATAAGCCAAAAACAGTCCCTATTCCACCGCAAGAGGTAAAGGTGCCCCTAGTGGATGGGCTGGTAGCGGGGGCAGTAGCTGATGGCGATGGCATCGACGCCTACGTGGGTGGCGATGGTGCAGCCGATGGGGCCGGTGCCGGCGTCTACGTAATCCTGGCCCGCGAGTGCCTCGTTGACAAGCTCCTGCTCCTCGGCGGCGCCGGTCGTGAGCACACGCACGCTTGAGCCCGGGTGCTCGTCCAAAAACGCGAGGCAATCTGCCATGGTGTTGGCGACGATGCGCTTGGCGCCGCGACCCTTCTTGATGGCCTTGATCTCGCCCGCCTGCCACTCCGGCGAAACGGCCAGGCGAATGTTGAGCATCTGCGTGAGCTGGCCGGCGAGCTTGGGCGCGCGGCCGTTCTTAACGAGGTTCTCGAGCGTGCGGGGAATCAGCAACAGGTGTGCGTCGGGCAGCGTCGCGCGGATCTGCGCCTCGGTCTCGTCCAAGTTGCGGCCGTCTTCGCGCATGGCCAGCGCGTACTCCACCAGCAGGCCCTCGGCGCCGGAGCCGGTGCGCGAGTCGATGCAGCGCACGTCCAGCTCGTGCGTTTCGGCCGTCAAACTGGCGTTGGCATAGCAGGCGGACCACTCGCTGCACAGCGAGATAAAGATGGCGCTATCGTGGCCGTCGGCGCGCACGCGGTCAAAGAGTGCCTTGAACTCGCCGGCGCTCGGCTGCGAGGTGTGGCAACTCCTCGGAGCCAGCCATGCGGGCGACGTATTCCTCGGCGGTAATCTGCACCTGGTCGAGCAGGTCCTCGCCCTCGATAATCACATGTAGCGGAATCACGTAAATGCCGAGCTCTTGGGCGCGGGCGGGGGAGATGTCCGACGTGGAGTCGGTTATGATGGCAAAAGACATAATTGCACCTTTCGTTGGGGCGCGGCAGCGCCGCCTTCTGAGAGCAAAGTGCGACAAGTATAGTGGAGTCGTTCCACATTTATAGGTTCAATTGTTGAATAGTCAACAGTTTGAAGTGTCGGTGTGGAAATCGTCAACTGGGGAAGAGGGATGCCGATGGAGGCGCTGGAGATATGCAAGCGGCCGGTCGTGCTGTTTGATTTCGATGGCACGGTGGCAGATACGGGTCGAGCGGTGATGACCTCGACGCGCAAGACGTTGGCCGCGCGCGGGTTTTCGGAGGCGCAGATGGGTGACCTGCGTCGCATGATCGGGCCTCCGCTGTGGAAGAGCTTCCACGACTTTTACGGCTTTACGCGCGAGGAGTCGCTTGTGGTGGCCGACGAGTACCGTGCCTTTTTTGATGAGCTGGGACCGGAAGAGTATCCCGTGTTCGATGGAATCCCCGAGCTGCTCGATGGCCTTGTCGCGCAGGGGCATCGCTTGGCCGTGGCGACGTCACGCATGGAGGCAAAGTGCATTGACATGGTGGGCGAGCTGGGGCTTTCGCAGTTTGAGGCGGTGGTTGGCATGAATCCGCCGCAGGGACGCGAGACCAAGGCCGATTCGGTTCGTGATGCCCTGGCAGCGCTCGGCGCGACGGCCGACGATGCCGTGATGATCGGCGATCGCTTTAACGATGTGGAGGGCGCGCACGCGATGGGCGTGCCGTGCATCGGCATCTATTCGGGCGCGGCAGCGCCGGGGGAGCACGAGGCCGCGGGCGCCGATGCGGTGGTGCACTCGGTGGCCGAGCTTGCTAAACTTTTCGCTATCTAATAGACATAATGTGAGGGGCGGGCGTACCCGTCGCTCATTGGTAAGGAGGTCGTTCATGAATCAGGTGGAGCAGAGCGTTGCCGAGTATGTCGACGAGGTCTGGGAGGATGTCGTTGCCGATATCGAACAACTGGTGAGCTATCCGTCCGTGGCCGTTGCTGCCGATGCGGAGCCCGGTGCGCCGTTTGGCCGCCCGGTCCGTGACGCGCTCGATTGCGCGCTCGGCATTGCGCAAAAGCTCGGCTATCAGACGAGCGACGACGGGGGCTATGTGGGAATCGCCGATATCCCGGGTCGCGGCGACAAGCAGCTCGCGACTATCTGCCACGTGGACGTGGTTCCCGCTGGCCCCGGTTGGAACACCGACCCGTTTGCGATGGAGCGCCGCGAGGGCTGGCTGCTCGGTCGCGGCGTGATTGACGACAAGGGTCCGGCGGTGCTGTCGCTCTACGCCGGCGCTTATCTGCTCAAGCACGGCATTACCCCGCGCTATGCTTTCCGCGCGTTGCTGGGCTGCGATGAGGAAGTGGGCATGTCCGACGTTCACCATTATCTGGAGAACCACGCGAACCCCGACTTTCTGTTTACGCCCGATGCCGAGTTCCCGGTCTGCAATGCCGAGAAGGGCCAGTTTGGAGCGACGTTTGTTAGCTCCAAGATCGACGGCGGGCGCATCGTGTCGTGGAGCGGCGCCGAGGCGAGCAACGCCATTCCGTCGCAGTCCATCTGTGAGCTCGCGATTGCCGCTGATGAGCTGCCGGCGCCGGTCGAGAACGCCGACCGCCTGGAGATCACGACGCTCGATAACGGACATGCGCAGATTTTTGCCCACGGCATTGGTGGTCATGCCTCGATGCCCGAGGGAACGATTAACGCCGTCGGCCTGATCGTGGCGTATCTGCGCGAGGCCGAGGACGCGTTTGGTGCACGCGACGAGCGTCTGCTGACGCCTGCCGAGCACGAGTTTGTCAAGTTCCTGGCCTTTGTACATGCGGACGCCTATGGCCGCGGCCTGGGTATCGACGCGACGAGCCCGGCGTTTGGCCCGCTCACCTGCAACCCCGGCGTCATCCGTGTGGTGGATGGCCACATCGAGCAGGTCATCGACGTGCGCTTCCCCGATAGCACCAGTGCTGATACCATCCGCGAGCAGCTCGAGCCGCTTGTCGGCCGCTTTGGCGTGACGTGCCAGCTGGGTCGCGCGAAGGTGCCGTTCTCGGTCTCTGCCGACGATCCGGCCGTGAAGGCGCTTATCGATACCTATAACGAGTTCACCGGCAAGCATGCCGAACCCTTTGCCATGGGCGGCGGCACGTACGCGCGCAACTTTGCCCGCGCCGTCTCGTTTGGCCCCGAAGAGACCGGCCTGGAGCTGCCCGCGTGGGGCGGCCAGATGCACGGTCCCAACGAGTGCGCCAACGAGGAACAGCTCAAGCAGGCGCTCAAGATCTATATTGTTGCGATCCTTCGTTTGAATGAATTAGAGCTTTAAGGTTTCGCGGTTTCCCAATCTAAGTTGCGGTGGAATAGTTCCTAGAATGGGCCATTTGATGGCCAAGCAGGAACTATTTCACCGCAACTTTGTTTTTATTGGTGTAAAAGGCGGGTCATGCTTGGCGGCGGGTTTGTTATTCGTTTGTAAAGCCGAGCCGCGCTTGCGGTAAGGGTCTATCAAATGCCCGTAAGAAACCGCAGTTGGCGCGGGTGCCGCCCGGTCGGGGCCGTATCTTTCCAAACAGCAAAGCGGGCGGGGTGCCCGCGAGTCGCATGTATGAAAGGAAGATCATGCTCGATCAGGCTTATTCTCGTCGTCAGTTCCTCGGCCTCGCTGGTGGTCTTGCCAGCATCGTCGGTCTCGGTCTCGTTGGTTGCGGCGGCTCTGGCGCATCCGACGCCGCCGACAAGGGTAGCGCCGCTGCTGCCGAGTCTGTCTCTGGCGAGGTGACCTACGACGGTGCCTCCTCGTTTCAGGCTCTCGTCGAGGCCGCTGCCGAGAAGTTCATGGATGCCAACCCGGACGTCTCCGTCTCCGGTTCGGGTAACGGTTCGGGCAAGGGTCTGACCGCTGTCGCCGCCGGCACCGTCACCATCGGTAACTCCGACGTCTTCGCCGAGTCCAAACTCGAGGCCGAGCAGGTCAAGAACCTCGTCGACCACGAGGTCGCCGTCGTGGGTATGGGCCCCGTCGTCTCTAAGAACGTGAAGGTCGACGACCTGTCCCTCGAGCAGCTCAAGGGCATCTTCTCCGGCCAGATTACCAACTGGAAGGAGGTCGGCGGCGGCGACGCCACCATCGTCGTGCTCAACCGCAAGGCCGGCTCCGGCACCCGCGCCACCTTCGAAGCCGCCGTCTTTGGCGACGAGGCCGTCGACTTTAAGGGCGACGCCGAGCTCGACAAGTCCGGCGACGTCCAGACTCAGATGGGCAGTACCGACAACGCCATCTCCTACCTCGACTTCTCGCACTTCGATGACTCCAAGTTCAACGCCATCAAGGTCGAGGGTGTCGAGCCCAAGAGCAAGAACGTCACCGACGACTCCTTCAAGATCTGGGCTACCGAGCACATGTACTGCTCCAAGGACGCCGACGAGGCCACCAAGGCCTTCCTGGAGTTCATGCTCTCCGACGACGTCCAGGGCAAGCTCGTCGAGGAGCAGGGCTTCATCCCCGTCTCTGCCATGAAGGTCGTCAAGGACGCCAGCGGCAAGGTCTCCTCTAAATAAGTAATCGCCCCCGGAAAGGTTTGCAATGGCAAAACAGCTGCCAAAGCGCGACCTTGAGAACGTGGGCCTGGGCGTCACGGGCGCGTGCGTAGCGCTCGTGACGCTTGTCGTTGCCGCGCTCATCTTTATGGTCGCCCAAAAGGGCCTATCGGCTTTTTTCAAGGACGGCGTTTCGGTCGTCGAGTTCTTTACCGGCGCCAAGTGGGACCTGGCCAACACAGCCGAAAACGGTCTGCCTTACACCGGCGCCCTGCCCCTGATTGTCACCTCGTTTGCGGTCATGGTGCTCTCCACGCTCATCGCGCTGCCCATCGCCATCGGCTCTGCCATCTTTGCGGTCGAGATTAGCCCTAAGTTTGGTTCCAAGATTTTTCAGCCGCTTATTGAGCTTTTGACCGGTATTCCCTCGGTCGTCTTTGGCCTTATTGGCTTTCACGTGGTCGTCGGCCTTATGAAGAGCGTTTTCCATGTGAGCACGGGTCTGGGCATCTTGCCCGGCGCCATCGTGCTGGCCGTCATGATCCTGCCGACGATGACCACGCTTTCGGTCGATGGCCTGCGTGCCGTGCCCGACAGCTACCGTCAGGGCTCGCTCGCGCTGGGCTACACCCGCTGGCAGACCATCTGGCACGTGGTGCTCAAGTCTGCCATGCCGTCGCTCATGACTGCGGTCATCCTGGGTATGACCCGCGCCTTTGGCGAGACGCTCGCCGTGCGCATGGTCATCGGCGGTATCGAGGCCATGCCGACGTCGCTGCTGTCGCCGGCCTCGACCATCACCACCACGCTCACCACGTCCATGGCGGTCTATGCCGAGGGCTCGGCCCAGGACGATGTTTTGTGGGCGCTCGGTCTGCTGCTGATGGGCATGAGCCTCATCTTCATCCTGATCATCCACCTTATAGGCCGCAAGGGGGCGAAGGCTCGTGGCTAGCACGCGCATCCACATCGACGAGGCGAGACTCGGGCGTGTCCAAAAGCAGGACCGCATCGCCACGGGTGTGCTGACGGCGATCGCCGCCATCGTCATGCTCATCGTCATTTCCATGGTGGCCTACATCCTGTTCGAGGGTATCTCGACGCTGCTTAAGCCGGGCTTCCTCACGCAGCCCGCGCGTGCCAACGGAACCCAGGGCGGCGTACTCTATCAGCTGTTCGACTCGTTCTATCTGCTACTGATCACCCTGATCATCTCGGTGCCCATCAGCTTGGGCGGCGCGGTCTTCCTGGTCGAGTACGCGCCGGACGGGCCCATTCGCGACATCGCCTCCACCGCTATCGAGACGCTGTCCTCGCTGCCCTCCATCGTCGTCGGCATGTTCGGATTCCTGGTGTTCTCGGTGCAGCTGGGCTGGAAGTACTCCATCATCTCCGGCGCCGTCGCGCTCACCATGTTCAACATCCCCATCCTGGTGCGCGTGATTCAGCAGGCGCTCGAGGACGTGCCGCAGGCCCAGCGCGATGCATGCCTGGCCATGGGCCTCACCCGCTGGGAGGCCACACTGCACATCCTGATCCCCGAGGCCATGCCTGCCATCGTGACCGGCATCGTGCTTTCGGCCGGCCGTGTGTTTGGCGAGGCCGCAGCACTGCTCTTTACCTCGGGCATGAGCTCGCCGGTGCGTCTGAACTTCTTGAGCTTTAACCTGTCGAGCCCTACCTGCGCCTGGAACGTGTTCCGCCCCGGCGAGTCGCTCGCCGTGCACATCTACAAGATCTATGGCGAGGGCAGCCCCGAGGCCCAGCAGATCGTCTGGGGCACCGCTGCACTGCTGATGATTTGCGTGCTGCTGTTTAACGTAATCGCCCGCATTGTGGGCAAGCAACTGGCAAGGAAGATGACGGCCGAATGAGCGAGATGAATGTAACGCCCGCAACCGAAGCGGCATCGTCCGAGACCCAGGACTTCCTGTCGAGCGTGGGGGAGAGCGAGAAGCGCGTGCGCGTGAGCGGCAAGGCCGTGAGCGACGAGGTCGTGCTCTCCACCAAGGACGTCAACGTGTACTATGGCGACCACCATGCGCTGCACAATACGTCGCTCGACTTCCACAAGGGCGAGATCACGGCGCTCATTGGGCCTTCGGGCTGCGGTAAGTCGACCTTCTTGCGTAGCCTCAACCTCATGAATCGCGAGATTCGCGGCTGCCGCGTGGAGGGCGAGATCAACTATCGCGGGCGCAACGTGAACACCAAGACCGAAAACACCTACGAGCTGTGCCGTTCCATTGGCATGGTGTTCCAGCAGCCCAACCCGTTCCGCAAGTCCATTCGCGACAACATCACGTTTGCGCCCAAGCGCCACGGCATCACCGACCGTGACGAGCTCGACCGCATGGTCGAGGAGAGCTTGCGCGGCGCGGCGCTGTGGGACGAGGTCAAGGACAAGCTCGACAAGAGCGCTTATGCGCTTTCGGGTGGTCAACAGCAGCGCCTGTGCATCGCGCGCACGCTGGCACTCAACCCCGACGTGATCCTGTTTGACGAACCCTGTTCGGCGCTCGACCCCATCTCGACGCTGGCGATCGAGGACCTCATGTCGTCGATTGTGGCCGAGCGCGCCATCGTCATCGTGACGCACAACATGGAGCAGGCGTCGCGTGTGTCCAACCGCACGGCGTTCTTCTACATGGGCGATATGGTCGAGTACGACGAGACTGACGAGATTTTCCAACGGCCCAAGGATAAGCGGCTGAATGATTACCTCACCGGCATGTTCTCCTAGTCCGGGACATGCTTGAGGCCCGCGGCGGCCACGGTTGCCGCGGGACTGATTGGAGAGGCGGGTCATCTCTTTTGGGAGATGGCCCGCCTTTTCGCTGCTATCATGGACAACGTTGAATTTCTACGAAGGAGCAGGGCATATGGCGATTCTTTTGGGATGCGATTCCGTCAGCCTAGAGTTTCCCACCAAGCATATTATCGATAGCGTTACGCTCGGCGTGGGCGAGGGCGACCGTATTGGTATTGTCGGTAAAAACGGCGACGGTAAGTCGACGCTGCTGAGCGTGCTCGCCGGCACGTTGGAGCCCGACGACGGCCGCGTGACGCATCGCCGCGGCACCACAATCGGTCTGCTCGGCCAAAAGGACCAGCTTGTCGACACCGATACCGTGCACCATGCCGTCGTGGGCGACACGCCCGAGTATGAGTGGGCCTCGAGCCCGCGCACGCGTCAGATCCTGGCCGGCCTCATCAGTGATGTGCCCTGGGAGGGCACGGTGGGCGAGCTTTCGGGCGGCCAGCGCCGTCGCGTGGACCTCGCGCGCCTGCTAATCGGCGATTACGACGTGCTTATGCTCGACGAGCCCACCAACCACCTGGACATGCGCACCATCAACTGGCTCGCGCGTCACCTAAAGGCCCGCTGGCAGCGCGGCCAGGGCGCCATGCTCGTGGTCACGCACGACCGCTGGTTCTTGGACGAGGTCTGCACCAGCATGTGGGAGGTCCACGACGGCCAGGTCGATCCCTTCGAGGGCGGTTACTCCGCATATATCCTTCAGCGCGTAGAGCGCGACCGCATGGCCGCGGTTACCGAGGAGCGCCGTCGCAACATGGCGCGCAAGGAGCTCGCGTGGTTGAGCCGTGGTGCCCAGGCGCGCTCCACTAAGCCCAAGTTTCGCGTGGATGCCGCTCGCGAACTCATCGCCGACGTGCCGCCCGTGCGTGACGAGTTGGAGCTCAAGCGTCTCGCCGTGAGCCGCCTGGGCAAGCAGGTTATCGACGTGGTCGACGTGGACGCCGGCTATGCGGATACCGATGGTGCGCCCAAGCAGGTGCTCTCCGATGTGACCTGGCTCATCGGTGCGGGCGACCGCTATGGTCTTTTGGGCGAGAACGGCGCCGGCAAGTCGACGCTGCTCGATGTGATCCAGGGCAAGATTGAGCCCACGCGCGGCCGTGTGAAGATTGGCCAGACGGTGCGCTTTGGCGTGCTGTCGCAGCAGCTCGAGGAGCTCGAACCCTTCATGGGCGACACGATCCGCGAGGTCCTCGGCAACTATAAGAAGTATTACGTCATCGACGGCAAGGAGACTTCGCCCGAAAAGCTCTGCGAGCGCCTGGGTTTTACGACGCAGCAGCTCTGGAGCCGCATCGGCGATCTTTCGGGCGGCCAGCGCCGTCGCCTGTCGCTGTTGCTGACGATCCTGGACGAGCCCAACGTGCTTATCCTGGACGAGCCCGGTAACGACCTGGATACCGACATGCTCGCGATTGTCGAGGACCTGCTCGACGGCTGGCCCGGCACGCTGATTCTGGTGACGCACGACCGCTTTTTGATGGAGCGCGTGACCGACCAGCAGTGGGCGCTGCTCGACGGCCACCTGACGCATATGCCCGGTGGCGTGGACCAGTACCTTCGCCTGTGCAACGCTACCGCCGAGGGCGAGCCCGTGGGCGCGCCGAGCGCCAAGACCGGCACGTTTGACACCGGTGCCGCGGCAGCTGCGGCCGAAAAGCCCAAGTCGAGCGGTCAGCCCAACGGCCTGTCCAACGCCGAGCGTCAGAAACTCCGCCGCGAGGTGAGCTCGCTCGAGCGCAAGATGGAGACGCAGCGCGCCCGCGTTGAGGAGGCCGAGGCAGCAATGGCCCAGGTCGATCCCACCAACTACACGGCGCTCGGCGAGCAGCAGGCAAAGATCGACGAGGCTCACGCCGCCATGGACGAGCTGGAGATGGCGTGGCTCGAGGCGAGCGAAAAGCTCGAGGGCGAGGAGTAGACGAGGATGATCAAAGCCGCGTTTTTCGATATCGACGGTACGCTGCTGAGCTTTAAGACCCACCGGATTCCGGCGTCGGCGCAGCAGGTGCTCGACAGCTTTCGCGAGCAGGGGATTGCATGCGTGATCGCCACGGGTCGCCCGACCTACCAGATGCCCGATTGGCTGCTCGACTTGGGCTGGGATGCGTACATTACGCTTTCGGGCCAGCACTGCTTTGATGCCAAGGGCGTTTACCGTAGCTGCCCGATCGATCCGGACGACGTCGCGGTGATTGTGGGCCAGGTGGCGCAGGGGTGCTACGACTCGCTGTGCATGCAGGGCGAGAACTCGTTTGTGAACCGCCTGTCCGAGCGCGTGGTGACGGCTGGCAGCAACGCGGGAATCGTCTACCACGAGGAGCCGTTTGAGCACGCCTTTGATGCACCGGTTTACCAGTTTTGCGCCTTCGTTGATCCGGCCGACGAGCATATCGTGACCGATGCCGTGTCGCATTCGCTCACCACGCGCTGGTGCGATCTGTTCTGCGACATTATTCCGGCCAACGGCGGCAAGGACCTGGGCGTGGCGGCGACGCTGGAGCGCCTGGGCATCGACGCGAGCGAGGCGATTGCCTTTGGCGACGGCGAGAACGACCTGTCGATGTTCTCGGCCGTGGGCACAAGTGTGGCCATGGGCAACGCGCAGGAGACTGTGAAGGCCGCAGCGACCTACGTTACGACCGCCGTAGACGATGACGGCATCTACAACGCCGCGAAGCACTTTGGACTCGTGTAGCTGCGACCCGGCACTTGGGGACACTCCTTGCGGGGCGTGTTCCCATTTTGTTTTCGTCCCGCTCGTTTTGTGAAACACGGCTAACTTTTAGGCAAAGTAGTAAGACATGGGCAACTTTTGCGGTAAAGTAAGCCGTGGAAAGTATCCAACGGCTAACTAGCAATCATCGCGAAAGGCGGCCCATGGCCCTGCGTGAATCCGGAGAAGACTATCTCGAATCGATCTACGTTCTGTCGCAACGTCAGGGCATCGTGCGCTCGATTGATGTTGCAGAGTACCTTGGCGTAACTAAGGCAAGCGTTTCAAAAGCTATGGCGACGTTGGAGAACAACGGCTACGTCGAAATGGGCAAGCGAGATGTTCATCTGACGGAGCGTGGTCTGGAGGTCGCTCGTCAAATGTGGGAGCGGCACTGCTTTTTCGTGGGGCTGCTGGAGGATGCGGGTGTTTCGGCTGAGGTCGCGTCGCAAGAGGGCTGCCACATGGAGCACTGCCTGAGCGAGGAAAGCTTTGAGAAGCTACGGGCGATGCTGAGCCGAGACGAGATGACGGATCCAACATCGGGAGCCTAACGGATCCGCAGTAACGCGCCGTTCGCGCAAAGCGCGAACCAGCGACCGGGACGAGTGGTCCCACCAACTAAGCCCAACTCAGACAAGGAACCCCGCCAGCAAGCGATGCCCAAGAAGCGCCAGCGATGTTACCGCAGGCCGGGGCCGGGCTTGGTTTTGAAAACATTCCGCAGTGCGAGGCCCGCCTTTCCGCTGCTCCGCAGGAGCAGGAAAGGCGGGCCTCATGCGCGAGGACGTTTTCAAACCCAAGCCCGGTCGCGGCCTGCGGTGACGTTGCTGG
>CABUSL010000068.1 GCA_902494295.1 uncultured Collinsella sp. | reverse complement strand
GAGTTCGCCAAAAGCGTTGCGAGCTTCGCGTTCTGGGCACGCAGCTCCGCGACGTCCGAGCTTCCTGCGCTGCCTTGCGCAACGGAGTTGGCGATCTGCAACGCCTGGTTGGCCGCCGCGTCAGCACGCGATGCCGCGCCGTTTGCCGCCGAGGTCGCGTTGCTCGATGCCTGTTGGTCGGCGATATGCTCGTCATGGCGCTGGCTTTCGGCCTTTTTGCGTTCGATCTCGGCGTTCGATCGGCTCGTCTCGTTGTTCTGGCGCGTGGTTTCGGCATTCTTTCGCGCGGTTTCGTTGTCTTGACGTGTTGTCTCGGCGTTCTTGCGCGACGTCTCGTTGTTCTTGCGGGTTGTCTCGTTGTTGCCGCGCTCGGTCTCAGCCGTTTTCCGAGCGTTCTCGTTGGACACGCGCGTCTTCTCTGCCGCTTCGGCGCTTTCAGTCGCGGTGTTGCAGTTCGCCGCTGCCGTCTTGGCCTCTTCGGCGGCCTCCATCGATAGCGTCGACTCGATGCGGAAGATCGAGCCGTCGGTGGTTCTGGCGCGGTCGATGTTGCCCGCATCGTTGAGCAGCAGCGCCGCGCCTTTGTTGGCATCTGCCATCGCACCTCCTTTACTTAGCTAGCACGCCGATCACGATGGCGTGCGGGCCGATTGCCTGGATGATGCATCGGTCGCCTGCCTTGGCTCCCGAGCATGAGGTGGTGTACGGGAGCTTCAGGGATGCCCCCTTCACCGATACGGCCATGGTGGCTCCGGATACGGAATTCACCGTTCCGTAGCACGCCTGCTGGCCGGGAGGGTCGTTGGCGGTCGCATCGGCCATCGCGGCGCCGTATCGGCGCATGGCCGACATGAGTTCATCGCTCATACCTCTTCACCTCCATCTCGATTGGGCATCCTCCCACGAGCGTGAGAGTCGCAGTCCTCACCGCGAACTTGCCGCTGATGCCGGCGCTTGCCCAATCGACCATCACGGCATCGCCGCACGCGATAGGCGCGTACGTCCGCTTGACCGTGACTCTACGGATAGCGCTCTGCTGTGTTCGCAGCATCTCGTTGGCCTTGGCATCGGCGTTCCTCTGTCTCTCGGCATCGGTAGACCCCTCGGGCAGGTCGCTGTAGCTGTACGTGGCCGTCTTGCGCCAACCGCGCGAAACCGTGGAGTAAGGGCTGCTCGGGTCTGAGTCGATGGCCGTGCCACGGTAGAAGGCGTCCTGCGTTTCGTAGTCGCAGTGCACCACGTTGGCGACGCCAGAACGGTCGAGTTCGTCCACGACCTCGTTGATGAAGCGCGCGCCAGCGCCATCGCGGAGGGTCATGGAGACGGGCCTGTCCTGCGGCTCCCTATATCTGCGAAGTACGGGCCTTCCGTAGGCATCCTCGTCCACGGCGCGGAACCCCGCGACGTCGAGAAGCGCGTTGCACGCGGCAAGGCGCTTGGACAGCTTCATGTCGCCTGAGTCGAGGCCGAGCGTCCAATCCTGGGCGAGCTTGTAGTCGGAGTCGTCGGAGATCACATCCGAGAAGCCTGCCGCCTTGAGCAGCTTCACGACATAGGGAACCACCACGGTTCCCGCCGGCACCGTGAACGGGGCATCGAACTCGTCCTCAGCCACCTCCGAAAGCCTGCCCGACAGGTCTGCCGTGCCGGTCGAGTTGACGCCGCGCCTAGTCCTCTTCGGCGCTGACACGACGAAGGTGCCAAGCGCCTCGCCAACGGACAGCCCGCCGAAGTCGGCATCGAGGTACACGCGCAGCAGGTCTGCCCCGAGTTCGAGAACGCCCGAGTAATCGACCTGCCCGGTCGTGTAGTCCTTGTCCTGGTTCCGCTCGATGCAGCCGCCGTTCTTTATGTTCGTGATCCTCTCGACCTCGTTGCCGCTTGTGCGGTCTACGCGCATGAAGCGGAATGAGGTGAGGAACGGTTTGCCCCAATCAGCCATTTATCGGCTCCTCGAAGACGTTGTGGGTTACGTTTGCCGAACCCTTCCAGATGCCTGCGGCCTTCACCGACATGTCGAAGTCCATGGGGCCGTAGGCGCGTTCGCCCGCATGCCCGCGCCACCATCCCTTCCACTGCTCGTCCATGATCCGCATGTACTTGTCGTGGCCGTCGCGCTTCATCTCCCACGAGAGCGATGTCTTCTTGTCCAGCTCGTCGAGCATGTACGACATGGGCAGGTCGCCGTTCTCGCCGCCGTCTGCGAAGTGGTACGTTTCAACGGATCGCTGGGAGCTTGTCGAGTAGTCGCCGTTGTAGTCGAGCACGAGCACGGTCGATGCGTCCTGGCCGAAGTTGAGTGCCATCCCGTGAGCGAACACGTTGGCGTTGGCAGTGGTCTGCGACGAGGTGCCGTTGTCGGCGTACCCGGTGACCTTGTACTCGTAGTCGGTGTTTAGAGGCGGCACGCGGTCGATCGTCTCCTGTGAGTCGAGCACGCCGGATGCTATGACAGCATCGCCGCCGTACGCCACGCGCTCTACCGTGAAGGCAGAGCATCGCGAGGCACTGCCGAGAACGAGGGCGTTTCCGTCTACCGTGATGGTACCGAGCATGGAAAGCTCGTTGCTCACCTCGTCGACCGTCATGGGGCCTACAAGCGTCGTCTGCTCGATCTCGTAGGACGAGAGGCCGTTGCGCACCTTCACGTGGCACGCCAGCGTATCGTCGTACGACAGCGATACTTCTGGGATGGCGGGCTCGGCCCAGTGGGTCTTGAAGCGGCGAGTGACGGTTTTGGACAGCCCCGAACCGCCCTTGACCGTGAGCGTGAGCATGTAGTCGATGCCGTTGCGGATGGTTGCATAGCTGCCGAAGCTCACAGGCTTCAGGTTCGTCACGTCTGCGGTTGCGATGGCCGCGCCGCCGACCTCTGCGAGCGTGAGCGTTGCCTGCGCGATGCCAGTTTCGTCGGTTGCGGCGACTTGCACCGTGAGCGGCACCGCATCGACGAGCATGCCGTCGGTAGCGGGGGAGGCGACCCAGCACTGCGGGTAGTCGGCGACCGTTATCGCCGCATAGCCAGACCAAGCGCCCCAATCGGCGTGCAGTCCCTTCGTGCGAACGCGAGCTTTCCAACTTCCCTTCGTGAGTGTGACCGATGCGCTTTTCTCGGTCGTGTACGACTTCGTTATCGTCTCGCTGCCGACGAGCTCAAGTTTCGCGGCGGACTGCGCCGAGCCGTCGGGGTGGTTGGGCACCCACGAGAAGGATGCTGCCGACCCCGTTGGCACAACATGGTCGGCGGTGACCTTCGGTGCGAGAGGCGGCGTGATCGTGGTCACGGAATTCGATTCGACCCACGAAGACGTTAGGCTACCGCGCTTGGCCCTGACGCGGTAGACGATCGTGCCGGCAGGAGCGGCCTTGTCGTGCAGGTCGAGCCAAGCGGGGTCTTCACCCTCGGTGCTAGCCGTTATGGACGACCATGTGTTGCCGTCGTCCGTCGAGCGCTGAATGTCCCATGCGGCTGCATATATCCAAGCCCCGTGGACGCGAAGCGTTACCTCGGCGGCGCCTGCCTTGACGGCCTCCACGCGCGACGGGGCGGAAGGCGTGGTGTAGCTCGTGCCGCACGAGACGTGTGTGGAGTTGCCGCCAGGGCCGTGGGCGCAAAGGCGGTATTCGTACTTGTGGCCTGCGGTCGTCGAGTTGTCGGTGTAGTTGGTCACGTCCCACGAGACGTCGGCGATGTTCACCCATGAGCCGTCGTCGGTACACCGGTCGACGTACACGCCAGCCCAGGGGTACGCGCCGTCCATGCCCGTGTAGTCGACGTCCCACGTGATCTTGTGCGAGGTGTCGGAAACGCGGGCCAGCTTCGGGTTCTTGGGCGGATGCGGCTGCGAGTACCCGCGCTGGGGAATCCAAGCGTACTCTGTTGCCCAGGCGTCGCCGCCCGCGCTGCCGTAGTAGTTGTTGTATGTCTTGCCGTAGACGTGGATCTGCACGGAGCAGTTCCAGCCGCTGGCCCCGCGCCCGACGTCCACGGTGAAGGTCACGGCGTCGCGCGTGGCCCAATTCCCGTAGTTGTTGAGCAGCACGTCGCGCGACCTGTAGGTGGTGCCGTTCACGATCACGTCGTAGTGCGTGCCGTACTCTGCTGCATACTTGTCTTCGAGCGCGGCGGTTATTGTGATGCGCGAGGTGGTGTCGTTGACCGTGCTCACGCCGTCAACGGAGATATAGCCGCAATACCAGCGGTTGCGCCCCGCGATCTGAATCTCCCTTGTATAGGTTCCCATTGGCTACCTTCCCGACCCTGCGGACCGCTTGGCTGCGGAGACCAGAACGTCAACCGCCTGCATGATCCGCTGGTCTGCGTTTAAGCTTCCCCCGTTGACCGTGACGTTGTAGGTCGTGCCGGCGGCACCTGCCCCGGCAACGGCAACCGACGGGGCGACCGTGATGCCCGAGCCGATAAGCGAGCTTACGGAGGCTAGCGCCGACGTGATGGCGGAGTTGACAGCCCCCGTGCCACTGCCGATACCCTCGGCCCATCCCTCCATGAGCGCCTTGCCCGAGTAGGTTGTATAGCCGTGGCCGCTGAATGGGCCGCGCTTTGCGGGCGAGAACGGAAAGAACGAGCGGATCTGCGAGACGGCGCCGGACACGGCGGAGAGGGCGCCGCCGATTGCGTTCTGGATACCCCGCGTGAAGCCGTTGATCAACGCGCGACCGGAATCGACGAGCCACGACCCAGCGCCTGCGAAGAAGCCCATTACCTGGCCGGGGATGCTGGAAATGGTGTTCATGAGGCTCCCGATATGGCCAGACACAGCGCCAACAAGCGCCGAGAAGGCACCCGTCACTGCCGCGTACACCTGCTGCGCCGCGTTCGCCATCGTCGACACCATGGTCGAGAAGTACCCGGCAATCGAGGACACGAGGCCGGATACAAACGCGAGCGCAGAAGACACCATCGAGCCCATGAACGACACCACCGCGCTCACGCCGCCTGAGACGGCGGCGACCACGGTAGCTATTCCGCCGCCGACAACGGATACGATCGAGCCAATGAACGTGGTAACAGCAGCCACAAGGCCGCTCACAACCGACATGACGAGGCCAATGGCCGAGGCTACGACGGATGCGGCGTTTACCACGACCGAGATCACCTGGCTTGCCACCGTTATCACGACGGACACGATTGAACCAACTACAGACAGCACGGTCTGGATTACCGGTATGAGCATCTGAACCACGGAGAGAACTATCTGCATGCCGCTAGCCAATATCGGCAGCACGGCGTTGGCGAGGTTTGCGAGCGCCGTGCCGATAGACGTGATTGCCGGCATGAGCGCAGCGCCCACCTGCGACACGAGCGGGCTTACCGCAGCGAAAAGCTGCATGGCGACGCCGATGACCTGCGAGATAATCGGGACGATCATCGCGAAGGCGTTGTGCAGCACGGGCAGGATGGCCTGGCCGACGTTCAGCAGCGTCGAGCCAAGCTGCTCTATGACAGGCCGCACGGCGCTGAACGCGCCGACTGCGCCAGATGCAAATGACGCGATGGCGGGCAGCATCTGCGATGCGAAGTACGTCACGAACGGCGACATCGCCGAGATGATCGTCGTCACGGCTCCGCTAACAGTCGAGACGATTGTGTCCCAGATACCCGGTATCTGCTCGCCAAGCTGCCCGAAAGCGGACTTGCACGTGCCTACGACGGATGCCGCAGTGTCGGCGATTGTTTGGAACGCCCCCGTTATCTGGGAAGCGTCGACTGTCGGCAGCTGTATGCCAAGCTCAGCCAAGGCTCCTACGGCGATGTTCCAAGCAGTCGCGAGCGCTTCCGAGAGCACTGGGCCAAGGACTGGGCCAAGGCCAGACAGCACAACCGGGAACGCCTCGACGATTCCCTTGCCGATCTGCGCAACCCTCGGGGCCACGTTCGTGGCTACCGCGCCGATCGACTCAAGCAGCTGCTGCGTGAGCTGCGAGAAGTCGACGTCGTCGCGCCCGAGTCCGGTGATGAAGTTCTCCCACGCGGCCTTCGCCATGCCGATGGAGCCGCTGATCGTGGTAGCGGCCTCCTTGGCGGTGGTGCCGGTGATGCCCATGTTCTCCTGCACGGTATGGATGGCCTCGACCACATCGGCATAGCTGTCGATCGTGAGGTCGGCGTTCTTGCCCTGCTCCTGGCGCAGCTTGTTGGCATCGGCGATAAGGCGCTTCATCTCAGCCTGCGTGCCGCCGTAGCCGAGCTTCAAGTTGTCCAACATCGTGTAGTTCTGCTTCGCAAAGCCTTGGTAGGCGTTCTGCACGTCTGTCATGTCGGAACCCATCTTGTTCACGTTGTCCGACATGTCGCCCATGGCCATGTTCGCGTAGTCAGCCGCCTTGGCGACATCGCCGCTGCACGACGAGACGAGCGAGGCCGCGAAGCTCGTGGCCTGCGTCATGTACTGGTTGGCGGACATTCCGCATGTCTTGTATGCCTCTGCGGCATAACCTTGCAGTGTCTGCGACGCGGAGCCGAACAGGGTGTCGACGCCGCCAACCAGCTGCTCGTAGTCTGCATATGCGGAAAGGGCCGCGCCGCCAATCGCGGTCACGGCCCCTGTGAGCGCTGTGAACCCGGCCACCGCCGCAGTGGCGACGCCCTTGGCTACGGTTCCAAGCCCTGTCAGGATGCCCGAGGACTTCTTGGCCCCGCCGTCGATGCCGACGGTCATGGAGTCGCCGAAGGCCTTGCCTGCGGCGTTGCCCTGGCTGCCGAACTCCTTGCCGATTTTGCTCGCGAAGCCATCCATCGACGGCATCAAGGACACATAGGCCGACCCGACACTAGTCGCCATCTTCCCCTCCTATCCCCAGGATCTTGTCTATCTCTTCCTTGGCTTCCAGCGCGTTCGCGCGGTGGCGCTCAAGCTCTGCGAGCTGCGCCGGCGTCTTGATAGGCTCGGGAGGCTCCGCGCTCCTGTCCTTCTTGTCGGCCATGCCCCAGGCGATGCACCGAAGCTGGTGCTCGATACGCCAGAGCATGTAGTCGGTCGTGCTCCACCTGAGTTGCGGGTACTGCGCCTTGGCGAGGCGCGAGTTGTCGGGGAGGTGCTGCCAGAGAAGCGCCATCCGATCGAGGTCTTCGGGCGCTCCATCCAATGGCAGGGCTATGCCGTAGAACTGCTGGAAGTCTGCTATCGCTTCGCCGCGCCTGTTCTCGAGGTCGCTGGCGAAGCCTATTAGTTTTTTGCCTTTGCAGCCTCGAATGCCGCGTCGCACAGGCGGCGCATGTCGAAGGAGGTGCCTCCGAGCGCTTCGATGTACTCCTCGTCGCGGCCCATGAAGATGCGTTCCATGGCGTCCATCATCCCCGCCGGGTCGGTTTCGCTTCGGGCGAACTGCTTCACAGTCTTGTAGGACTTCAACTCGTCGAGGTCTGCGGCGAACTCGCCGTCAACGCCGTCGACGGAAAACTTGATCTCGGTCATCTGCATTCCTCCTAGGCGTTGGCGGTTTCGGTCGACTCGATGTAGTCGTAGCAGGTGTTTCCGTCGCTATCGACCAGGTACTTGAGCGTGATCTGACGCCCGGCGATCTCGCTCACCGCGAGCTTGAGGTCGTCAAGCTCGGATAACTTGGCGGAGGGCACGACCTTGCGCCAGCGGCGACCGTTCTTGAGCACGAGTTCGAGCACGATCGACCACGCCTCGTCCTTGTTGCCGTTGTGCTCGACGGTGATAACGCCATCGAGGTCGGTCACGTTTTCGGCGCCATACATGACCTTGAGTGTTTGCGCCTTGATCTCCGCGAGCGTGAGCTTCGCAGACTCCACGCGCGAGGTCGTGGCGGAGTCCATGAGGTCGCCGTTCATATCCTTCAGCTCGTTGGCGTCGGTCTCCTCGGATTCGGTGTAGCCGTCCTCGGAGATGAAGCCGAGATTGAGGAAGGCTTCGGCGAGATTGGTCTTGATGTCTGTGGGGAGGGTGGTGCCGGCCGGAGCCACGAAGATGTATCCGCCCTTCACGCCCTTGGTGGACGAGACGTTCTTGGTCTCGTTTTTCTTGAAAAGTGCCATGTCGGCTCCTATTCGCAAATGGTTACGTTTACGTTGGTCTGGTATCGGCGCTGGCGGCTGTCTGGGTCGTCCCAGCGGTACGTGCCTTCGCACGTGGCCTCGAACACGCACTCCTCGTCCATGAGGCTCGGCACTGCGTGCTCCACGGCTTCGGCGATCTCCGCGGCGCGTCTGCGGGTCTTCGCCCATGACTGCGCCACGAGCTTCACGCGGTTGATGCAGCCGCTGCGGCTAGATCCGGTCTGCGACACCGATATGAACTCGCTGGGCCTGTCGGCTGGTACGTCGGTCACGGCCTTGATGCCGGTCTCGTCCATGAGCCGCTGCGCCACCATGCGTTCCGCGTCCATCACTCACCGCCTCCGAACATGGATCTGAGGCGGTTGTGCTTGCGCTCGCTCGCATGGGCGTGCGGAGTCGCCGTGGCAACCACGAAGCCGTTTGCGAGCTTGCCCTTGAACTTGCGGACTACGTAGCCAGCGCCCTCGCCGGGGTGCCGGGAGAAGGACGAGTTGCACGAGGCCGCTGCGGCGTCTGCCTTCTTCTTGAGAAGCGCCTGCACCGCGCCCGAGTTCATAACCTCGGCGTAGCCGCCTCGCTTCCAGCCCTTCCACTCGAACTTCACCTTGCACTTAGCCATCGGTGCGCTCCGCTTCCACGGTGAGGTTCCAATCGCCTGGGGTGTTTGCCGGGTCGTAGCGCTGCGGGTCGCCTATGACGCGGTACTCGGTGCCTCGAATGTTCACGCGGCACCCCTTGAGCGATGCGGTGAAGCTCTTGGGGAAGCACAGCGTGTAGGCGACCTCAACGCCGTCGGGGCGCGATGCGTCGAGTTCCGAGGTGGCCCCCGGACACACGACCACGCCCTCTATGACGGTGTCCACGCTGCCGCGCTCGATAGGCTCGCCGAGCGAGTCGAACTCGACCACGGGTGTTGCGACCGTCACCGATTCGGTGCTTATGAGTCCCATTCGGCATCACTCCCAACCGGTTGGAGCGCCCCGATGCGCTGGTCGAGCAGCCCGAGGCGCTTCAGCTCCGTCTTTCCCAGGTACATTTCGCCGAGGGCAGACCCGTACGACACGCTGGCCGTGTAGCCGCCTGCGCCCTGGCTGTACTGCATGGCACCCGCCAGAGCTGCTGGCGCAGACAAGACCCTGTTGACCACGAGGCAGCACACCGCTGCGGCAGATCGGTCGAAGGCGGCTACCTTGCCGCGCTCGTAGTCGCCCACGTTTGATTCGTAAGCGCTCATGAGCAGGTCTGACGCGTCTGAGAGCAGGGTCGCGGCGCGTGCCTCGTCAGTCGGGTCGCCGTACCTCGCCCTATAGTCTTCGATGGTCGCTAGCGGCTCCATGCGCCTACTCCTCGCTGGCAGGCTCTTCGGCCTTGCCGGAGTCAACCGGCTTCGCGGCATTCTCGCCGGCCTTCTGCTCGGATGCCTCGGAGGTCGCGGCCATCACGCCAGCGTCGACGAGGCACTTGACCACCTTGGCGATGGTCGGGTTCGCACCAGGGTTTGCGGCCTGTTTGGAGATGCCGACAGGCTCGCCGTCGGCGGTCACGAAGCAGACGTGCTGCGGGAGGATCGGGGATGCCTTGGATGCGTCCTCGACGATGAACTTCTGCACAAGGTTCGCCATGGTTACCGCCCCCTAGGCCGTCTTCAGGATGGCGAAGGCCTTGGGGTCGAGAACCGCGTAGGCAAGGACTGCCTCGGTGCGGTACGCGACCTGGTTGTATCCCTTCAGGTCCTGACCGGTGTTGTCGGGGTCGCCGTACTCGATGATCTCGGAGGTCATGTCGCGCACCATGCCCCACTTGATGGTGGAGAAGTCGCCCATGATGCCCGCCACCTTCGGGTCGATCTTGCAGCGGCGACCGTTGACGGTGCCGGAGGTCGCGGCGGGGATGCCGTCGATGTTGCCGACGTTGAGGGACAGCGGGATCTCCGGGTAGAGGCGCTGGCCGGTGGCGGGAATGCGCAGCTTGCGGAGGTCTGCGGCGAACTTGCGGGAGAGCGCGAAACCGTTGATGTCGTAGTCGATAAGCGCGTCGGCCAGCGCGTCGATGTCGTCGACTGCGGATGCCGAGGCGGTTACGGCGTTGGCCCCTGCGGTGAGCGCGGTGTAGCCATCGAGCGCGGTGCCCGTCTTGGGGGACACGGCGTGGTAGACCACGTAGTCGAGCGCTCGGCCGATCGCGGCGGTCTGGTCGGCGATGATGTTGGTCACGATCTCAAGCTGGTTGTCCTCGTCGGCCCAGCGCAGCTCGTCGGAGACGCGTGTGGTCGTGACTACCTTCACGCGCTTTGCGACGATCGGCGTGGTGGAGACCTCGGAACCGCTTTTCTTCGCGCCCTCCGCAACTACCTCGGCCTCGGTTGTCGGGTTGAACACGATGTAGGTGGTGTCGGAGAACGTCTGCGGGGTGCTGGGGGACAGCGCCGCAATGGTGGAGGTGTCCTTTGCCTTGTTGATGATGGAGGTCACTACCTTGTGCGGGAGCTTGACCTTGCTGGTGTCGTTAGCCATTTCGGCTCCTTACTTGTCTCTAGTTGTTGCCGAGGAGCTGGCGCGTGAAGTCGCGCAGCTCAGATTTGTCGCCGTCGCTCGGCTTCGGGAAGCTTCCTGGCTTCTCGACCTTGGGCGCGGGCGGCTTTTTGAACGCGGCGAGCATGTCGTCTGCCCACTTGGACATGCTTTCCTCGTCGTCGCCGACGATCAGGCTCGCCGGCACGCCCTTCTCCTGCGCGACCTTGGCCGCGATCTTCGACCGCTTCTCTTCCTTCTCCTTGTCGTCGAGCCTCTTCTTGAGGTCGGCGATCTGGTCTTCGGCGGTCTTGTTCGCGTTGTTGGCCTCCTCAAGCGCCGCTGCTGCGGTTCTGTTGGCCTTCGCCTTCTTCTCCCACTCGCGCGAGTGCTTCTTCTCGGCCTCGTACAGCGCCTTGTAGTCG
>CABUSL010000067.1 GCA_902494295.1 uncultured Collinsella sp. | reverse complement strand
TGCTCGCCTATCCAAGCGCGCGCCTCGGCCATGTCCTGCTCGCCGTCCGCGCCGAGGCCGAATATCTCGAGCTGGCTGCTCATCGGCTTCTGGCGGTATCTCTCGTCGTTACGCATTGACGGCCCCCGCAGCGCATGCGGCCTTGGCGGCCTGGACCGCGCCGTCCATCGTCGGGAGGACGAAGACGGTCAGTATCGCAGTGAACAGGACCGCGGCGGCGATGAAGCCGACCATGGCCCCCGCCCTGAACGCATCGGAGTCGAGCTGCTCGCGAACGGTCGGTCGGTATGGCTTGGGTGCTATGATGGTCTGAGCCTCATGTCTGGGGCTGTTTCGGCGAGTGCTCACAAGTTGGTGGCTGGGGGCGCTCGCTTCTTTGTATGTGTACATCTTGTGTTCCCTTCTGATGTTTCCGCAGGTCAGGGCTAGGGTGCTTTTTAGGGTCTTTATTTTTGGGACTTTTTCGCGCGGCTCTTGGCGCTGTAGCACCTCTGCCGCTCGCGGTCGTTCCGCTTGGACCTCGCAGCCTCCTCGCGCATCGCGCTGGCCTGCTCCCTGAGGTCTGCCACGTGGCCCTCCTTCGTGCACTCCGCGCACCAGCCGTTCGCCTTATTCAGCGGCTTGAACGTCATGCGCCCGCACTTGGGGCACATCCAGCGCTGCCGGAGCGATATGCCGCACTTCCTCGCCTGGAGCTTCACGGCCTCGGTAGTCCGTCCGAGCGCCCTGGCTATCTCCTTGGCGCCGTCGCCGGCGTGTTCCTTCAGGTACCGGATCTCACGTGTCGACCATGGCCTCACTGTCTCTTGCTCCCCTCCTTCCTCTCCCATTCCCGGTACGCCGCCCGAAGCGTCGAGCACATGGCGTCGAGCGCTATCTCGCGCGGGGTCTTGGGCTTCTCCTGCTGCTCCTTGGCGTCCATCTAGGACACCGTCCGGTTGTCGGTAAGACCGAGTAGGTAGTCAGCCGAACACTTAAACAGGCGAGTCATCGCCACCAGTTTCGAGCCGGGGATCTCTCCTCCATTCTCATAACTGGCGACAGTAGCTCGACTCTTGAGGCCGATCTTCTCTGCCAGGTCCTCTTGACTGAGACCAATGCGGACACGTTCGCTAGCAATGGGATTCATTTGCACCTCCATTTCACTATTTGTGAACTTCACAATACGTGAATATAGATTAGTGCTCAGCTGTTTGCAAGCATGATATCACTATTTGTAAATCTTTTTGTACAATATGCTCACGCTTAGAAACAGGAGGTAACCGTGGGCATGAAGTTTCGCCTCAAAGAAACGAGGCTCAAATACAAGAAGAAGCAGCCAGAGGTTGCCAGCGCACTCGGCATCGGCGTACCCATGTACTCGATGATTGAAAACGGGCAGCGCGAGATAAATGGAACGAAGCTTGTGAAGCTTGCCAGATTCTATGGGTGCTCTGTCGATGAGTTGCTTGGGACTGGCTCGTGGGACGAGGGGGAATGACCTATGGGTCTGTTCGGTGACATTGCGAGAGCCGCCGCTAACGTCGCTCTCAGCACGGCGAAAGATATGATGGGGGACGCTGCTGCCGCTAAGCTTGGCCAGCAGGTTGGCGCTGGCAAGTCCATATCGTTTCGCGGTGAGTGCGAGCGACCCGTATACGTCTATTACGGCGAGCCGTTGAGGAAGATTCGTAAAGGTGATGTGTTCGATGCCGAGGTCGTGACGAAGCCCATGCGGCTGAGAAGCGAGCTCACGGGTGGCGTATGGGATACCACGGACGACGGCTTCGCGCTCGCGTACAAAGGAAAGGTGTTTGGGGCAGCGTCGGCTCTCGGAAACACGTTCAAGGACATTACGGAGCTCGGATACAGAATCACTGTGTCGTGCAGAATGACGGGATGGTACGCCAAGGGAATCCCGACCGTCGTCATGATGATCGACGAGCCCGAGGAGATATTCGCGTGGCTCGATGCCTGCAAGGGCCTTGGGCGCGACGTCAGCTTCGAGGAAAGGCATTCCCCCGAATGCGAGTCGGCCGCCTTATCGGAGCGCACCAGGCTTGAACTGTCGAAGGTGTGCGGGCGAGAACTGCCGGTGGGCGTGGACGGAGACTGTGTCTACATCGAGGATGACAAGTGGGCCGGCATGAGAAAAAGCGGGGTATTTCCGGTCGAGGTCTCCACGGAGCTGATCCCAACTCCTCGCGGGTCAACGGCGAAACCGCATGTCGCCGTCTTTGTGGATGGGTCGATGGCGGCCGATGTCAGCGCGAGGTGCGTGCACTACAAGACCCTCGCCGAGCATGCCGGCGAACGCCCCTATTTCGCCTGCTGCCAAAAGCGAGAAGGTCACGATGGCTCTCCCATATGGAGGGTGACCGTTGTCTATCTCGGAAGATAAAAGAGCCCCGTCGGCAGCGCCGGTACCGCTATAGCCGACAGGGCATCCAACCAGTGCACCCATGCAAACTCAACTTGAAGGAAGGGTGACATCCACATTATGCCAAAGAAGGCAGTGATATACGCGAGGTTCTCGTGCAACAGGCAGCGCGAGGCCTCAATCGAGGACCAGCTGCGCGTCTGCCGCGAGCGGTGCGCGCGCGAGGGCTACGAGGTCGCGGCGGAGTACTGCGACCGCGCCGTGTCGGGGCGCACCGACGACCGCCCCGAGTTCCAGCGGATGATAGCCAACGCCGGCGAGAGCGAGATCGTCCTCGTCTACATGATGGACCGCTTCAGCCGCGGGGAGTACGACGCGCCGATATACAAGCGCGAGCTCGCCACGCACGGCGTCAAGCTGGTCTCGGCGCTCGAGCAGATACCCGACAGCCCGGAGGGCATCATCTACGAGAAGCTGCTCGAGGGGCTCGCGGCGTGCGAGTCGAGGAAGACCGCCATCAGGACCAAGCGCGGCATGGAGGGCAACGCCCTCAAGTGCAAGACCAACGGCGTGCGCATCTTCGGATACCGCAGGAACGAGGACAACGAGTACGAGGTCGACGAGGCGCAGGCTGCGTGGGTGCGCGAGGCCTTCGCGCTGAGGCTCGAGCGCATGTCCATGAACGCGATAGCGCGCGAGTTCGCGCGGCGCGGCCTCAGGACGCGCAAGGGCAACCCGTGCGGCCAGGCAATGGTGCAGCAGATGCTGCGCGACCGCAGGTACACGGGAAGGTACGAGTGGGGAGGCATCGTCCGCGAGGGCGGGATGCCGGCGATAGTGGACGAGGTGACGTTCATGGAGGTCCAGGGAATCAAGTGCCGCAAGCAGCGCTCGAGCGAGAACTGGGGCGACTTCGCCCTCGCGGGGACGGCACTGTGCGCGGAATGCGGCAGGAACCTGCAGGGCGTGAGCGGCAGGGGCAGGCACAACGTCAAGTACGAGTACTACAGCTGCCCGGGGTCGTGCGTCCGCAACATCAGGCGCGAGGAGCTCGAGGGCTCCATAGCCTCGGCGCTGAGGGAGCTGCTGGGCGACCGCGGCGAGGCGCTGCAGATAGCCAACATGGTAGCGGAGCGCGCGGACACGGCCGAGGTGCGGGCTCGCCGCAGGCAGGCCGAGGACTCGCTCAGGGCCGCGGAGAGGGGCCTGAGGAACATCCTCAACGCCATCGAGCAGGGCGTGATAGCGCCGGGCGTGAACGAGCGCATAGCCGAGCTCGAGGAGCAGCAGGCGCGAGCGATGTACGACCTCGAGGCCATCACGGACGAGCGGATAGACCCGGAGCGCTTCGCCGACTTCCTGCAGTGCGGGACGGCGCTCGACGACGCGACGCTGCTGAAGGCGTTCGTGTGGCAGGCTGTCGTCTCGGAGGACGAGATACTGGTCACGCTGAACTACGACAAAAAGGGCGAACCCGCCAGATTGGACATCCAGCGGGTTCGAGCAAAATTGGAATGGTGCCCCATGTTGGATTCGAACCAACGGCCTTCTGCTCCGGAGGCAGACGCTCTAATCCCCTGAGCTAATAGGGCCAACGTTTGGCATTATACCCAAGTGCACCACGGGCTATCAAAATAAAAGAAAAAGCTTTGCAATTCCGAGGAAGACGCGGTGCAACGGCCCACTTTAGAAGGCAAAAGCAAGTCAGATAGTATAAACTCTCATGCACCATATATACACGGCTCGCGATGCGGGCCGTTTTTGCAAGGGTTATCCATCGAGGTGAGAGGCACACCATGATTGCAATTTTAAAGCAGAGCGCCAGCGACGAGGCCGTCAGCCATATCGTCAGCTGGATTGAGAAAAAGGGCCTGAAGACCGATGTCTCGCGCGGCGAGAACGAGACGATCATCGGCCTGGTGGGCGATACGACCAAGATCGACCCGTTCCTGCTCGAGTCCATGGATGTCGTCGAGCGCGTGCAGCGCGTCTCCGAGCCTTTTAAGCGCGCCAACCGCAAGTTCCACCCCGAGGACTCCGTCATCGACTGCGGCCACGGCGTCAAGATCGGCGGCGACCAGTTCCAGGTCATCGCCGGTCCCTGCTCCGTCGAGGGCGAGAACCTCATCCGCATCGCACGCCGCGTGAAGGCCGCCGGTGCCACGATGCTGCGCGGCGGTGCCTACAAGCCCCGCACCTCCCCCTACGCCTACCAGGGCATGGGCCCTGCCGGCCTCGACCTGCTGTGCGAGGCGTCTGCCGAGCTCGACATGCCGATCGTCACCGAGATCATGGACCCGCGCGACGTGCAGGTCTTCCTTGACAAGAAGATTGATGTCATGCAGATCGGCGCCCGTAACGCCCAGAACTTCCCCCTGCTCAAGGAGGTCGGCAAGACCAAGACTCCGATCTTGCTTAAGCGCGGCATGTCCGGCACGATCGACGAACTGCTCATGGCAGCCGAGTACATCATGAGCGAGGGCAACGACAACGTCATCCTGTGCGAGCGCGGCATCCGCACCTTCGAGACCCGCACCCGCAACACCTTCGACCTCAACGCCGTGCCGGTGCTGCACCACTTGTCGCACCTGCCTGTCGTTGCCGACCCCAGCCACGCCACCGGCTACACCCGCTACGTAGAACCCATGGCACTCGCCGCGACCGCCTGCGGTGCCAATGGCCTGGAGATCGAGGTCCACGACGAGCCGAGCCGTGCCTGGTCCGACGGCGCCCAGGCCCTCACCCCCGATCAGTTCGACGACACCATGCGCCGCATCCGAGCCATCCGCGAGGTTGTCTGCCAAGAGACCATGGAGTAGCCCATGGGTACGGTGAGAAACGCGCGCGTTAACCAGGGCGGCCCCAAGTGCGCCGGTATCGTCGGCCTTGGCCTCATCGGCGGTAGCTTTGCCCGCGGCTATGCGCAGGCGGGCGTCCGCGTGCTGGCCTGGGACCCCGATGACGATGTCATGACGGCCGCCAGCATGGGCACCGTTGCCGGCGAGCTCAACGACAAGACACTCGGCGAATGCGACATCATCGTCCTGGCTTGCTACCCCGAGGCCTGCATCGAGTGGCTCGAGACGCATGCCCAGGCCCTCGCCGACGCCACCGACACCGAGGCCATCATGGGTCCCGTGGTGATCGACACGGTGGGCGTCAAGGGCATCGTGTGCGAGCGCGCCTTTGAGCTTGCCCGCGAGCACGGCTTTTACTTTGTGGGTGCGCACCCCATGGCGGGCACGCAGTACTCGGGCTACGCTCACTCCCGTGCCGACCTGTTCCAGGGCGCCCCGCTCGTGCTCGTACCGCCCGCGGTGGACGATGCGCTCAAGCTGGAGCTTTTGGGCCAGGTGCGCGAGATGGTGCGCCCCTTGGGCTTTGGCAAGTTCAGCGTGACCAGCGCCGCCGAACACGACCGCGTCATCGCCTTCACGAGCCAGCTTGCGCACGTGGTATCCAACGCCTACGTCAAGAGCCCCACCGCCCAGGTCCACCACGGCTTTTCGGCCGGAAGCTACCGCGATCTCACCCGTGTGGCGCACCTCAATCCTCAGATGTGGTCCGAGCTTATGATCGACGACGCCGATGCGCTCGCCTTCGAGATCGACCATCTTATCGAATCGCTCGGCGCCTACAGCCGCGCCCTTAAGGACCGCGACCAGCGCTATCTGGAGAATCTCCTTGCCGAGGGCGACCGCATCAAGCGCGCGCTCGACGACGAGGCCTCCCACTAGACCACCTATCACGCCAGGTCGAAAGGACCGAAGCTTATGGCGATTACCATCGATATCGACACTGCACGCCCCTACCAAGTGCATGTTGGCACGTTTTTGCTGGAGCAGGCGGGACCGCTCGTTCGCGCCACTGCCGGCGGCACCAAGGCCGTCATCGTGACGGACACCAACGTGGGCCCGCTCTACCAGATGCCCGTTAAGCAGAGCCTGGAGGCGTCAGGCTACGAGGCGAGCATCTGCACCTTCGAGGCCGGCGAGGCCCATAAGCGCGCCGAGACCTATGTTGCCATTTTGGAGTTTGTGGCCGAGCATGAGCTTTCACGCTCCGACGTGATCGTGGCACTCGGCGGCGGCGTTGTGGGCGACGTGGCTGGCTTTGTGGCCGCCACCTACATGCGCGGCTGCAAGTTTGTGCAGATCCCCACGAGCCTGCTCGCTATGGTTGATTCGTCGGTGGGCGGCAAGACGGCCATCGACCTAGCTGCCGGCAAAAACCTGGCCGGCGCCTTTTGGCAGCCGAGCGTGGTTATTGCCGACGTGGGATGCCTGGCTACCCTCACGCCCGCGCAGTTCGCCGACGGCTGCGGAGAGGTCGTTAAGCACGCCGTAATCGCCGACCCCGAGCTTTTCACCGAGCTGGAGAAGACCCCACTCACGCTGGAGCTCCTCAACCGCGACGTTGCCCGTGTGGCGCTCATCATCGCCCGCAATATCGACATTAAACGCGCCGTGGTTGTCGCCGATGAGCGCGAGACCAACCAGCGCAAGCTCCTCAACTTTGGACACAGCGCCGGACACGCTGTCGAGGCCTGCGAGCACTTTGAGCTCGGCCACGGCAACTGCGTGTCGATCGGCATGGGCATTATCACGCGCGCTGCAGCGCTACATGGCATTTGCGACGCCGAACTGCCGGTGCGCATCGAAGAGCTCTGCGCGCGTCACGGCCTCAAGACCCGCTGCGAGCTTTCGGCCGACGCCATCTTCGCCGAGGCGCTGCACGACAAAAAACGCGCCGGTGACACCATCGACCTGGTGATTCCGCACGGTATTGGCCGTTGCAGCATCGACCGCACGCCGCTTTCCACCTTCCACGATTTAATTGCCGAGGGCCTCGGCCAGAAGGGAGACGCTTCCGCATGCTAGCCCGCATCACCCCGTCCCCGCTCAAGGGCACTGTTCCCGCCATCGCGTCCAAGTCGATGGCGCACCGCCTGATCATCTGTGCCGCGCTCGCCAACGGTGAGACGCACGTCACCTGCAATACCACCTGCGCCGACATCGAGGCCACGGTGCGCTGCCTTACGGCACTCGGCGCCCGCATCGAGACCGTCGAGGATGGCTTCCAGGTCCACCCCACCATGAAGAGTATTGAGTTTGGCCTGCTCAAGGCACTTGCCGGCGGCACGCTCGACTGCGGCGAGAGCGGCTCCACGCTCCGCTTTATGCTGCCCGTCGCTTGCGCGCTGGGCGCAGAGGCCACCTTTGTGGGCCAGGGCCGTCTGGGTGCCCGCCCGCTCTCCCCGCTTTCCGACGAGATCATTGCCGCCGGCTGCGACCTGCAGGGTCTGGGCGGTTTTCCGCTCAAGACAAGCGGCCGCATGCGCCCGGGCACCTTTATCCTGCCGGGCAATGTGAGCTCGCAGTACATCTCCGGCCTGCTGCTGGCAGCCCCGCTTCTGGCCCAGCCCTCCTGTGTGCAGGTGACCGGCCTGATCGAGAGCCGACCCTATATCAACCTGACCATCCAGGCCATGAAGGCCTTCGGCGTCGAGGTCAACGTCGAGCGTATCCCCGCCAAGAATGGCCAGCCCGAGGTCACAAACTTCCGCGTAAACAGCGGCTCGTACCGCACGCCCGGTAGCGTGGCCGTCGAGGGCGATTGGTCCAATGCGGCCTTTTGGCTGTGTGCCGGCGCCATCGGCACCGACCCCATCACTGTGGAAGGCGTGTCGCTGAGCTCTGCGCAGGGCGACCGCAACGTACTCGCCGCGCTTTCGCGCTTTGGCGCCCGCATCGTGCGCTCCACCAACGCCGCCACTGTGCAGTCCGACAAGCTCGCCGGCTTTGAGATGAGCGCCCACGACATTCCCGACCTGGTGCCCGTCATCTCTGCCGTGGCATCGCTGGCGCAGGGCCGCACGTTCATCCGCGACTGCGCCCGCCTGCGCATCAAGGAATCCGATCGCTTGGTCACCACCACCCATGAGCTCACTGCGCTGGGCGCACAGGTGCGTATTGCCGGCGACGACCTCATCATCAAGGGTGTCGATGCCTTTACCGGCGGCGAGGTCGATTCGCACAACGACCATCGCATCGCCATGATGGCCGCAATCGCCGCGAGCCGCGCCACCGGCGAAGTCGTCATCCACGGCGCCGAGGCCGTCAACAAGTCCTATCCCGATTTCTTCGACCACTACCGCCTGCTGGGCGGCAAGGTCACGCTCGAGGAGGAATAGCATGTCCTCGACCTTTGGCAACGTTTTGCATCTGAGCATTTTCGGCCAGTCGCACTCCCCTGCTATCGGCTGCTCACTCGACGGCATTCCTGCTGGTATTGCCGTTGACCAGGAGCAGCTGCAGGCCTTTCTCGATCGCCGCGCCCCCGGTCGCGACGAGACCGCAACAAAGCGCCGCGAGGCCGACGCCGCGCATATCATCGCCGGTGTGGTCGATGGACACACCACTGGCGCACCCATCGCAGCAATTATCGAGAACACCAACACGCGCTCCAAGGACTATTCCGAGCTGCGCCGCAAGCCCCGCCCGGGGCACGCAGACTTTCCTGCCCGCGTGAAGTACCACAACATGCACGACGTCGCCGGCGGCGGGCATTTCTCCGGCCGCCTAACGGCCCCCTTATGCATCGCCGGTGGCATCGCGCTGCAGGCACTCGAAGCCCGTGGCATCAAGGTCATGGCGCACGTCGCGCAGATCGGCGGCATCTCCGACCTGCCCATGGACGACATGGTCTATCGCGAGGCCGACCGCAAGGCGATCCTTTCGAACGTCCTGCCCTGCATTGACGCCGCCGCTGCCGGTCGCATGCGCGAGGAGATTCTGGCCGCGCGCGACGAGCTCGACAGCATCGGTGGCATCGTGGAGTGCGGCATCTACGGCCTGCCCGCGGGCATCGGCGACCCCATGTTCGACGGTATCGAGAACCGCATCGCGCGAATCGCCTTTGGTATTCCCGCCGTAAAGGGCGTGGAGTTTGGCATGGGCTTTGCTGTGGCCGCCATGCGCGGCAGCGAGAACAACGACCCGTATCGCATCGATGCCGAGAACGGCAAAATTGAAGTCGAGTCCAATAACGCCGGCGGCATCTTAGGCGGCATCTCCACCGGCGCGCCCGTCATGTGGCGTATGGCCGTGAAGCCGACGCCCTCCATCGGCCGCGAGCAGCAGACCATAGACATGGACGCCATGGAAAATGCCGAGCTCTCGGTCCACGGCCGCCACGATCCCTGCATCGTCCCGCGCGCTGTCCCCGTAGCCGAAGCAGCCGCTGCCCTCGCCATCTGGGACGCCCTCCTCGAGGACGCCGCCCAGCGCTAACTACCCACCCCTCAACATCCCCCGACACGTGAAAGGGGTCTCCATGGACCTTGCCGATATTCGCCAAGCCATCGACGGCATCGATACCACGCTCCTCAATAGCTTTGTCGAGCGCATGGATATTGCCACCGAGGTCGCCAAGTCAAAAATCGAGATGGGCAAGGCCGTCTTCGACCCCGCCCGCGAGCGCTCCAAGCTCAACAACCTTGCCGGCCGCGCGCCCGAGCGCTACGAGGCGCAGACCATCACGCTGTTCCGTCTCCTCATGAGCATGAGCAAAGCCGAGCAGCAGCGCTACATCAACGAGCTCAAGGGCATCACGATCTCGCAAAAGGCACACGCCACGGCTGTAGCCTTCGATACGCCCTTCCCCCAGACGGCCAGCGTTGCCTGTCAGGGTGTGGAAGGCGCCTACAGCCAGATCGCCGCGTGCAAGCTCTTCGACGTACCCGACATCGCGTTCTTCGACACCTTCGAGGGCGTCATGCGCGCCGTGCGCGACGGCTTCTGCGAGTTTGGCGTGCTGCCCATCGAAAACTCCACCGCCGGCTCGGTCAACGCCGTCTACGACCTGCTCGCCCAGTTCGACTTCCACATCGTGCGTTCGCTGCGCCTCAAGATCGATCACAACCTGCTCGTCAAACCCGGCACCAAGCTCGCAGACGTGCGTGAGGTCTACAGCCATGGCCAGGCCATCGCCCAGTGCGCCGGCTTTATCGAGGCCCACGGTCTGCACGCCACCAAGTACCCCAACACCGCCATGTCGGCAGAGATGGTCGCCAACTCCGAACGTACCGACGTCGCCGCCATCGCCTCGCGCAGCTGTGCGGCGCTCTACAGCCTGGAGGTGCTGGAGCCCAACATCCAGGACTCGGACAACAACTACACGCGCTTTGTCGTCATCAGCCGCGAGCCGCGCGTCTACCCCGGCGCCAACCGCACCTCACTCATGATCACCACGGCCAACGAGCCGGGCGCGCTCTATCGTGTACTCGAGCGCTTCTACGCCCTCAACATCAACCTCATCAAGCTCGAGAGCCGCCCCATCCCCGGTCGCGACTTTGAGTTTATGTTCTACTTTGACCTGGACTGCCCCTTTGGCAGCAAGGCCCTCGACGACCTGCTCGATTCCATCGATGACGTGTGCGAGAGCTTCACCTACTTTGGCAGCTACACGGAGGTGCTCTAGATGACCGACACCGCCGCAACCCGTCCCTACGGCGTGCTGGGCCGCGTGCTGGGCCACAGCTACACCCCGACCATCTACAAGGAGCTCGCTGGGCTCGAGTACGTGCGCTTTGAGCGCGAGCCCGAGGATCTTGCGGCCTTTATGACCGGCAACGAGTGGGAAGGTACCAACGTGACCATCCCCTACAAGCGCGCCGTCATGGAATCCCTGGATGAGCTGAGTCCCCTGGCCGAGCG
>CABUSL010000066.1 GCA_902494295.1 uncultured Collinsella sp. | reverse complement strand
CCGGGCGCACGGGAGGGAAAGCGAGGCTACTCGCCGAGCTTGGGATGCAGCAGCGACGGCGCAGCGCCGAGCAGCATCTTGGTGTAGGGGTCCTGAGGGTGCTGGAAGACCTGCTTGGCCTCGCCCTGCTCGACGATCTTGCCGCCATTCATAACGATGATGTCGTCAGAGATATAGCGGACCGTCTGGATGTCATGGCTGATGAACACCATGGCCAGGCCGAGCTCCTTCTTAAGGTCGGTCAGCAGGTTCAGAATCTGCGCGCGGACCGAAACGTCCAGAGCCGAGGTGGGCTCGTCGGCGATGATGGCATCGGGGTTCAGCGACAGGGCGCGCGCAATTGCGACGCGCTGGCGCTGGCCGCCCGAAAGCTGGCCGGGAAGAACCTCGGCGGCGGAGCTGGGCAGACCGGTGAGCTCCAAGAGCTCCTTGACGCGCTTCTCCTGCTCGGCCTCGGTACCCAGGTTGTGGACGCGCATGGGGTCGAGCAGTTGCTCGCGAACGACCATGCGGGGATTGAGCGCCGTGGCCGGGTTCTGGAACACGACCGAGATGACGCGACCCATGTGGCGACGGTCCTCGGCGGTACGTTTGGTAACGTCCTTGCCCTTAAAGTAGACCTTGCCGCTCGTGGGGGCCTGCAGGCCGCACATGACGTTGGCGGTGGTGGACTTTCCGCAACCGGACTCGCCGACGATGCCGATGGTCTGTCCGGGCATGAGCTTAATCGTTACACCCTGGACGGCGTGAACCAGGTTGGGGTGCAGAATCGAGCCGGTACGGGTCCTAAAGGTGACGTGGACGTCATCAAGGAAGATGATCGGCTCGACGCCGTTGACTGCGGTCTCGCTCATCTACATCACCTCCGCGTGAGGGGTCAAACCATTTGCCTTGAGCACCTCGTCGGGGAGCTCGGAATAGAAGTGCTCGGTGCCGGGCACGCGCTTGAAGACCGGACGGGTGTCCAGGCCAATGCGCGGATGGCTCGAGCGGGGTGCGAAGCGATCGCCCTTGGGGAAATCGCGCGGGCTCGGAACGGCGCCGGGCACCTGGTGCAGGCGGCCCGAACCGCTCTCGATGGACAGGACGGAACCCAGAAGGCCGCGGGTGTACTCGTGAATCGGGTTGGTGAGCAGCTCCTTGGTGGGCGCCTGCTCGATAACCTGGCCGGCGTACATAACCGTGATGTTATGAGCGACCTCGGCGACCAGTGCCAGGTCGTGCGAAACGAAGATCATGGCAAAGCCGAGCTTGGCCTGAAGATCGTTAAGCAGCTTGATGACCTGCTTCTGGACGGTAACGTCCAGAGCGGTCGTGGGCTCGTCGCAGATGACCAGTTTGGGGTCGCGGGTAAGGGCCATAGCGATCAGAACGCGCTGACGCTGACCACCGGAAAGCTCATGCGGATAGCTCTCGAGCGTACGCTTGGGGTCGAGGCCCACGAGCTCCAGGAGCTCCTCGGCGCTACGGGTACCGCCGCGCTTGGTGAGCTGCTTCATCTGGGCGGAAATGAGCATGGAGGGGTTGAGCGAGGACAGGGCGTCCTGATAGACCATGGCGATATCGGTACCGCGCAGGCCGAACCACTCCTTCTTGCTCATCTTGAGCAGGTCGCGGCCCTCCCAGAGAACCTCACCGGAAAGATGCTCGTCATCGTCGGTCAGGCCCATGATGGCCAGCGTGGTGATGGACTTACCGCAGCCGGACTCACCGACCAGGCCCATGGTCTGGCCAGGACGGACATCAAAGTTGACATGATCGACGACGTTGATATCACCGTGGTGCTCAAACTGGATGCAGAAATCACGGACCGAAAGGATCGGCTCAACGGACTCATCGGGCACATGGCGGTCGTTACGCTTGAGCTCGACATCGCGCAGGGCGCCAAGACGGGCGGACAGGGACTGAGCCTGCTCCTTGTAAGCGCGAACAGGGTCGGAGACCAGCAGGTCGGCCTCGCGGCGCTTGGAGGAATCGGTCGGATCCAGGGCGGCGGAGGGAGCAGCGGCCATGGCGTCGGTAATGCCCTCGGAGAGGATGTTGAGCGCCAGGCAGGTGATCATGATAGCCAGACCCGGGAACAGCGCCTGCCACCAACGGCCAGCGAGCACGCCACCGCGGGCGTCGGCGAGGATGTTGCCCCAGGTAGCGGTGGGCTCCTGGATACCAGCGCCGATAAAGGTCAGCGAGGCCTCGAAGATGATGGCGTCGGCGACCAGGGTAACGGTGAAGACCATGATCGGGGCGATGCAGTTACGCAGAACATGCTTGATCAAAATCCACGGAGCCTTGGCGCCGGAAACGATGACCGCGCGGACATAGTCCTCGCCGTACTCGGACACGATGTTGGCGCGCACGATACGGGCAATCTGCGGAGTGTACATAAAGCCAATGGCGAAGATGATCGACGGCACGGAATTGCCCAGGATGGAGACGAAGACGGCAGCGAGGGCGATGCCCGGGATGGACATGATGATGTCCAGGATGCGCATGATCGCCTCGGAAACGGACTTGCGCGAAACCGCCGCGAGGGCGCCCACGACCGAGCCGCAGACCAGAGCCATGGCAGTAGCACCGAAGCCGATGATCAGCGAGTAACGGCCACCGTAAAGCATACGCGACAGGATGTCGCGGCCCTTATCGTCGGTACCGAAGATAAATCCATTGCCGGGAGCCTGGCGAGCAGTGAAAATCTCGACCGGGCTATAGGGGGCAAGAAGGGGCGCCAGAATCGCGGTCAGGGCGACCAACACCAGCACGACGGCGGCAATCTTAGAAGACAGCGTCATCTTCTTCCAGCCACCGAGCTTGAGCCCCTTGGAGGCAGCCTTCTCGAGCTGCTCGGTTTGCTTCTCTCGAATCTTTACCATAATCTACACCGTCCTGATGCGCGGGTTGATGAGCAGGTAGAGCATGTCAACCACGATGTTGATGATGATGAAGGCAAGAGCAACGACGATGACGACGCCCTGAACCAGGTTCGCCTCGTTGCCCTGAACGCCCTGCAGAATCGCAGTACCCATGCCGGGGAGGTTGAAGATGACCTCGATGACGACGGCGCCGCCCATAAGGTAACCGATCTTAAGACCGAGGGTGGTGACCGGGGTGATCAGCGCGTTGCGCAAAACGTTGATGCCGACGACGACCTTCTCGGGAACGCCGGCGCCACGGGCCATGCGGACGTAGTCCTTGTCGAGCTCCTCAACCATGGCGGTACGCACGATACGAGTCATCTGGCCCGTCAGCGGGAATGCCAGAGCGATAGCGGGCATGATCATACGTCCCAGATAGCCAGCCGGGTTGGTGGTGAAGTGAGGCAGAGCACCGGATGCCGGGAGCACCTTAAGGTAGGAAGAGAACAGCAGAATCAACAGAACGGCAAGCCAGAACGACGGGGTTGCCAAGCCGGCGATGGAAAAGACGCGGATCACTTGGTCCGGCCATTTATCGCGATACAGTGCCGCGATGACGCCGAGCAAAAACGAGACGACCGCGCCGATGGCAAGACCGATGAAGGTCAGCTGCATCGTGACGGGCAGGGCCGTGGAGATGCGCTTGGCAACGGAGTTGCGAGCAGCACCATAGGTGCCCATGTCACCATGGATCAGATCGCCCATGTAGCGCACGTAGCGCACGGGCCAGGGGTCGTCCAGACCATACTTCTCATGGTACTCGGCAACCGCCTCGGGCGAGGCACCGTCACCCAACGCCGTATAGGCGGGGTCGGTCTTGGAGAACGACATAAGGAAGAACACCAGGACGGTGACGCCCAATGCCATGATCGGCAGCGCCACGAGACGCCTTCCAATCAAACGTAGAAAGTTGTTCACGTTCTCTCCCCTTTCTTTTGTCGGTAGGACCAACTGGTATATGAGTATGGATACTCATTACAAGACCCGAGCGACATCGAGGCCGCCCGGGTCTTTGTTTCAACTATGAGGACGTTGCCTTACGACCGACGCCCCACATATGACTCAAACGAGTCTTAGGCCTTGACGGTCGCGACGCCCCTGAAGGACATGCTCGTCGTGCCGATGCCCTTGAAGCCATCGAGGGCCTCGCCGTTGGGCGCGGTAGACGGATCGTCCCAGGAAGCGGAGACGGTCTTGACGTGGACAACGGGGTACAGAACAGCGTTGTCGGCGATGATGTCGAAGCACTCGTTCCACTTCTTCTGCTGCTCGTCGCCCTCGGCGGCAAGAGCCTCGTCCATGAGACCGTGGAGCTTCTCCCACTCAGCGGACTCCTTCCACGGGCAACGGGTCTGCATCCAGACGTTGTCGCCGTACCACCAGTTGAGCAGCAGGTCGGGGTCAGCGCCGAAGCAGGACGGATCGCCAGGGGCAAGGAGGATATCGTAGGCCTCGCCGCCGTCGATGGCAGCGTAGGTGGCCGGCGAGGTATCGGTCTGGATGGTCACCTCGAAGCCGAGAGCGTCGAGGTCGTTCTTGACCTGGGCGGCCATGCCCTTAATCTGCTCGTTGTCGGTGGTGCGCAGGGTGATGGCACCCGGGGTGATGCCGGACTCCTCGATGAGCTTCTTGGCCTTCTTGGCGTCGGTCTTGTACACCGTGGAAGCCTCATGATAGTTGGTGAAGCTCTTGGGCAGGTAGCAGCTGGCAGCGGTGGCAAGGCCGGCGAAGGTGTTGGTGATCATCTTCTCGGTGTCGAGCGCGTACATGACGGCCTGACGGACCTTGACGTTGTTCCAAGGCTCCTTGGCGACGTTGAACATGATGAAGCGGGTGCCGAAGCCCTGGACGTTGTCGATCTTGCAGCCAGCGCTCTCGAGCTGGTCGACGGCGTCAGCGGTGACGAGCTCCATAACGAGCGTGGAGCCTTCCTGCTGGGCGGTAACGCGAGCGGTGGGGTCGGTCAGGATGCTGTACTGGATCTTCTTATCCTCGGCAGCATACTCACCGTTGTACTCGGGGTTGGGAACCAGGGTGATCTCGGTATCGGAGATAGAGTCGTACATCCAGGGGCCGGAACCGATCGGCTGCTTGGCGCGATCCTCCTCGGACTGAGTAGCCGGGGTAACACGGATGATGGCCAGACGATCCTTGAGCAGGGAGAAGTTGGGGACCTTGGTCTTGACCGTTACAGTGCTGGCATCCTTGGCCTCGATGGACTCGAAGGGCTGGAAGAACGGAGCATAGGTAGCGGAAGCAGCGCAAGCGGTGTAGGAAGCGACGACGTCGTCAGCAGTGACCTCGGTACCATCGGAGAACTTGGCGCCCTTGCGGATGGTGACCTCGAAGGTAGTGTCGTCCACGGACTTGGGATCGTCGGTGGCGAGCTCGTTGAAGGTGCTGTAGTCGTGGTAATCGATGCCGTAGAGACCCTCGACGACGTGCCAGTTAGCACCCAGGCCCACAGCGGAGCCGGTGCTGGCGGGATCGAAGCTGGACGGAGCGTAAGCGGAACCAGCGGTAATCACACCGCCGCCACGGTTGGCGGAATCGGCGGAACCGGAAGCGGAACCCTCGTCGTTGGAGCTGCCACCGCAGCCGGTGAGACCAAGCCCTGCGACAGCAGCGACGCTGCCGGTGAGGCCGAGGAACGAACGCCTGGACATACCCTTGTTGATGATGGCCATGTCTTCTCCTATCAATAGAGAATCTTACCCGGGAGCACCTAGACTTGCCCCCGCGCAACTTGCGGACGATATATACCTTACCTACCGACGAACCCAACTGAGGTGCCGCGCTCGGCGACCGATACATACATACGCTTGAACGGTATTTACTACCGTTCACCGAATTCATTGACAAACGATTCGCCAGACAGTATGTATCGACGAGGTGAGATATCAGTCATCGTCAACCCGCAGGATAGCAGGGTTGTTCACCATGGCTAGTCAAACGTTTTAGCGTTAATAAAACCCGAAATCGACAGGTAATCGCCGCGAAATAAATGATTGAAAATCGGCCAATCATGTATATCAGTTGTTTAGAAGCACGTTTAGTTTTCGGAACGGTTGGCCGATGCCTGGGCGCGTTCGGCATTCCATGCAACAAGTGCCTCGTGGACCGCTTTGGCGACATCGGCCGGAACGCCTCGAACTTCCGCGATCTCTTGCTCGCTCGCCGCGCGCAAACGCTTCATCGAGCCAAAATGGCGCATAAGGGCACGTTTTCTGGTGGGTCCCACGCCTGGAACGTCATCGAGTACCGAAACCGTCATGGCTTTATCGCGCAATTCGCGATGGAACGTGATGGCAAAACGGTGCGATTCATCGCGCACCTGTTTGATTAGATAGAGCGACGCGGACCCGGTCGGAAGCACGACTGGAGTCTCGTCCCAAGGCACGAAAACCTCCTCATCGGCCTTTGCCAAGCCACAAACTGGTATATCGAGCCCAAGAGCCTCAAGTTGCTTGATCGCAGCGGTCAATTGCGGCTTACCGCCATCGACAACGAGCAAATCGGGGCGCGATCCAAAGCGCTCGTCGGCCATGCGCTCGGGAGCATAGCGTCGTCCCAAAACCTCGGACATCGACACGAAGTCGTTTGCCTCGTCCAATTCGGCCTGAATTTTAAAACGACGGTACTGGCTCTTGTCGGCGCGTCCGTTGGTAAACACCACCATCGAGGCGACGGTAAAGGTTCCGTGCAGCGTCGAGATATCGAAGCACTCGATACGCATCGGCGGCGCTGGCAGCGCCAGCGCGCTTTCGAGCTCCAGGAGCGCCTGATTGGTGCGGTCGTCAGCGTACCCCGTTCGCATCATGTAGCGCATGAGGGCATGGCGCGCATTTTTGGATGCCATATCGAGCAAACGGTGCTTTTCGCCACGCTGCGGCCTATGGAGATGGCAGGAACGCTCGCGCTTGCCCGCAAGCCATTCCCCCAGCGCCTCCGCATCCTCAAGCTCGACGGAAAGGTTGACCTCAGCTGGAATATCAGCCGTCTCGTCGTAATAGCGCTTAAGAAAGCCCGACTGGAGCTCTTCCTCGTCAACATCAAGACCCTTGTCGAGAATGAACTCGCAGGTGCGAACTGTTCGGCCCTCGCGAACGACGAAGACGCAAGCGGCGGAGATGGTCTCCTCGCGATAGAACCCGATGACATCGATATCGACACTGGAGGGAAAAACGACTTGCTGACGATCGTCCAGACCCCTGATGACCTCCAAACGACGTTTGACGCGTGCCGCGCGCTCAAAGTCGAGCGCCTCGGCGGCATCCGTCATCTCGGAGGTCAGCTCATCGACGACATCCTTGCGATGGCCCGACAAAAAGCGCTCGACACGCTTGACGTTCTTGGCATAGTCTGCCGGGGAAATCGCGCCGACACACGCACCCGGGCCGCGCCCGACATGGTAGTCAAAGCAGGGACGCCCGTTTTGCGCGCAAATCATATTGACGATGTCTTCCTCGCCCTTGTGGGACTCAACGATACGGCGACAACGACGCCACTCCGCACAGGATGCGGAGCAGATGGGAATAACCTTGCGCAGCGTATCTATCGTCTCACGTGCCGCACGGCTATCGGTATAGGGTCCAAAATAGCGCGTTCCCGGCTTATGACGCTCACGCGTATATTTGATAGCGGGATACAGGTCGCCCTTTGTAATGGCGATAAAGGGGTAGCTCTTGTCATCCTTGAGGTCGACGTTAAAGTACGGATGGTACTGACCAATCAAATTGCGCTCGAGCACCAACGCCTCATGCTCGGTCTCCACCACGATATAGTCAAAGCTCGCCACCAGCTGCATCATCAGCGGAATCTTTTGACGCTCATCCTGCAGTGTCACGTATTGACGCATGCGGGCGCGTAGGTTTTTCGCCTTGCCCACGTAGATGACATCGCCCTTGGCATCCTTCCAAAGGTAGCATCCGGGCTGTGTGGGAACGCGCGAAACCTGCTCGGCAAGCGTTGGAATGTTGTCGTGACCGGCCACGCGCACCTACTTGCGACGAAGCAGCGCCGAGACCTCGGGCATCTTAAGGACGACGGCAAGGCCAAAGGTAACAGCAAGCGAGACGACACCCGCAACGCAAACATAGCCAAGAGTAATCAGAATCGAACCGCCAAGCGCCCCGACAAAGTGCTCAAGCGCCCACATGACGCCGGCGCCTGCGGCAGCACCCAGGCCACCGAGCAAAAGGCCAAAGAAACCGCCATGTAGGATAGATTTGACCTGAAGGCCACGCAGACGACGACGCAGCCACCACAGCGAACAACCGACCAAGATCACGTAGTCGACGACATACGAAAGCGCGATTGCCGGCATGCCGAAGCCCAGCACAACGCCAAACAGCAGAACCGAGCCGGCCTGGCCGATGGCAGAATACAGGCAATAGCGGCTATAGGGCTTCATGTCGAGCAAGGCAGAGAAGCTCTTCTGCATCAACACGACCACGCCGTAGAGCGGCAGCGAGAGCGCCAGGTAGACAAGGTACTCGGACACCAGCGTCACGCCGGATTCATCGAACTTGCCAGCACAGTAGATCATGTTGAGCGGACGCGCGAAGACAATCAGGTACAGCGCGAACGGAATCAGGAAGAACAGCATCTGGGCGACGCCACGCGAAATGCCCGTGCGAACGCTGTCGTAATCCTTCTCCTGCGCGTCGTGAGAGAGCTCGGTATAGAGCGCCGTCGAAAGCGAGGCGGCAATCAGCGCGTAGGGCAGCGTGTACCACAGGCGCGCATAGGCGATGACGGAAGGACCAGTCTCGGGCTGGACCACCAGCGCGGCAGCGTTGGTGATAGAAGTCGAGACAAACATGCACACCGTGGCAAGCAGCGTCGGGATACCGAGCGCAATCGTCTGGCGCAGTGCGGGGTCCTTAAAGTCGATATGGATATGGGGGTGCACGCCGTGCTTGCCAAGCGCGGGGATCTGACATGCCATCTGAACAAAGACACCGAGGGTCGTACCGGCCGCAATCAAGATGATGCCGGCACGTTCGCCAAACTGTGCGGACACGGGCGCAAAACCCATAAAGCTCGCAATGACGATCACATTGTTGAGGACCGGAGCAAACGTCGACCAGAAGTAGTCGCGGTGTGCGTTGAGAACGCCCGAGAACACCGAGCCCAAACCATAAAACAGAATCTGGATGGCAAAGAAACGGAACATGAACGCAGCGGTATCCATGCTGCCGCCGTCACCCGAAAGGAACGATTGCGTCCAGATAAAGCCCGGGGCGAACACGGTCCCCAGCAACGAAATGCCACCCAGCACCAAAAGCAGAATGCCGAGCAGGTTGCCCACGTACTCGTTTGAGGCCTCGCGACCCTGCTCACGCCTCACGCCCATGTACACGGGCAAAAACGCCGTCACGAGCATGCCGCCCATCACGAGTTCGTAGAGCATATTGGGCAGGTTGTTGGCGACCTGATAGGAGGACGAGAGTAGCGACATGCCGATAGCGGCCGCCATTGCCCACGTGCGGATAAAACCGGTGACGCGAGACACGATAGTCAGGATGGTCATAAGCCCGGCGGAACGACCAACCGTGGAGTAGTCCGACGAGCCCATGTCGTCAGTGTCATCTCGCGACGAAGAAGCTTCGGATGAGGGTGTCTGAGGCGCAGATTCTTTTGCAAAATGAGCTCCGCGCTTCAATTCTTCCTGCGGCATCGCTCAGTCCTCTCTCGTAATCGCGGCAACCGTCGCCCCGCAAAATGCAATTAAATCATCGGGTGCAAGCTCGAGCTGATAACCACGCTTGCCTCCCGAAATAAAAATGGTATCCCAAAGGACACATGTCTCATCAATGAGCGTCCGGTAGCGTTTTTTCATACCGACCGGGCTGCAGCCGCCGCGAACGTAGCCAGTCGCCGCAAGCAAATCCTTCACATGCATCATGGCCAAGGACTTCTCCCCCGCGGCACGCGCGGCGGACTTTAGATCGAGCTCGTCGGCAACAGGGATGCAGCACACGACATAGTCGTTGGACGGTGTCACACAGACCAAAGTCTTAAATCCTTGACCGGGCTCCTCGCCAAGCTGCTCCGAAATCGCGACCCCCAGGCCCACCGACTCATCGCCATCGTCTTCGTACGTATGTAGAACATAGGAAATGCCGGCGCTTTCCAGCTCGCGCATCGCATTGGTTTTTGGCGTCTTTACAGCCTTTGCCATGACATATCCTTTCCCTCGCATTCGGACGCAAGGATTAAGTATATGTCCAATTCGGCTGCATACGTCACTTCGGCACAGCAAGCGCCATCGAATCACAAGGAGTCGATGGCGCCCATAAACTGAATCGCCTATTTATTGAGCATCAAGTTGAGCCTGGCGCTCCCGGTCACGCCTGAGCAACGGCGCCAAAAACTTGCCCGTATAACTCTGCGGACAGTCCGCAACCTGCTCCGGTGTACCCGAAACCACGACGGTTCCGCCGCCGTTACCGCCCTCGGGACCCATATCGATCAGGCGGTCGGCAACCTTGATGACATCAAGGTTGTGTTCAATCACCAGCACCGTGTTGCCCGCATCGACCAAGCGCTGCAGTACATCGAGCAGCTGGCGGACGTCCTCAAAATGAAGGCCGGTCGTCGGCTCGTCCAAAATATAGAACGTCTTGCCCGTCTGGCGTCGATGAAGCTCCTTGGCGAGCTTTACACGCTGCGCCTCGCCGCCCGAAAGCGTCGTGGCGGGCTGGCCCAGGCTCACGTAGCCCAAGCCTACATCGTACAGCGTCTGGAGCTTGCGCTTAATCTGCGGGATATTCCCAAAGAAGGCCAGCGCCTCGGTAACGCTCATGTCGAGCACGTCCGAGATGGTCTTGCCACGATAGGTGACCTCGAGTGTCTCGCGGTTGTAGCGTTTACCGCCGCAAACTTCGCAGGGAACGTAGATATCGGGAAGGAAGTGCATCTCGATCTTGATCTGTCCGTCGCCCTTGCACGCCTCACAGCGCCCGCCACTCACATTAAAGGAGAAACGACCTGGCGAGTAGCCGCGCGCCTTCGACTCCGGCGTACTCGCAAACAGTGCGCGAAGATCATCCCACAGGCCGATATAGGTAGCAGGGTTGGAACGCGGCGTGCGGCCAATCGGCGACTGGTCGATATCGATAACCTTATCGATACACTCGATGCCCTCGATTTTCTTATACGGACCCACAGGGCGCGTCGAGCGGTGAATGGCATTCGTAAGGGCAGGCGCAATGGTGTCGGTAACTAGGGAGCTCTTGCCCGATCCCGACACGCCGGTAACAACCGTAAGCGTACCAAACTCGATCTTGGCAGTAACGTTTTTGAGGTTGTTGGCTCGAGCGCCCGTAATTTTAAGGCAGCCGCGACCGGGTTTG
>CABUSL010000065.1 GCA_902494295.1 uncultured Collinsella sp. | reverse complement strand
TATGTACCAGCCGATTTACAAATAGCATGGCAATCGTCCTCACAATCATGGTTAAGGGGATAGTGTAGCTCGCATGGGCGCACCGTGCGCCGATGCTCAGAAAATGCAGCAATGGTCTGCTGGTGCTAACGAGTGGGGCTTCTTGTCCGACAGGGTCCTGCATTTTGGGCCACATGGGTATGGGCATGTGATTACCTGCCCGACATACTTAATGTCGACAGCCCCTGTGCAAAGGAGGACGTATCCATGGACGAGATGTTTGCCATTAAATGCCAAAACTGCGGCGGCCCTATGTACTCACACCAGGCTAAACGCAGCTTTGAGTGCGCCTATTGCGGCACGGTCGTTCCGTGGCAGGCCGATGCGGGGGAGCCCAAGAGCGCCCTGGGCATTCGCCATACGCCGCTGACGGTTGTCGATGGACTGCTTAAGCTCACCCACGTGTCGCAGCTCGAGCGCCCGGAGGACCCGGACTGGTATTTTTTCAATTCGTACTGGCGCAACCAGTCGGTTCTGGAGCATCTGCTGTGGGAGGACCGCGGCACGGCTCAGGAGTTCCAAGAGGCAACGCACGTGAGCATTCCCTGCCCCTTCTGCGGTGCGTCCTTTGAGGGGTCATCGACTCAGCGCGTGTTTGAGTGCCCGTCCTGCGGTAATAAGATCGGCGTTGCCGACCTGCTCAAACCCGGTACCTTTAGCAAGCGCCTGACTATGGGCGTTGGTGCGGAGTATATACCTGAGCAGGGTATTCCCTGCGAAATCTCGCCGCAGCAGGCGCGTGCCAACGCGCTGCAGCTGGTGCGCCAGTACCCCGATGCCTTTGCCGGGCACGACGTGGAAGACGCGATTCAAAACGACATGATGCTCTTCTACTTTCCCATGGCGCTTGCGGATCTGCGCATGATGGCGTCCTTCCCGGGCAAGGGCCTGAGCAAGGAGACCCTGGTGTACTACGAGGTGCTCGACTGGGCGTATCCGCGGGCAAACTACCTGGACGTTCGTCTTATGGGCATTTTGGAGCCGTGGGACTTTGCCAAGGTTGGACCGTTTGACCCGGCCATGCAGGAGGGCGACTTCCGCGTTGTCTCAGTCGATGCGTCTACCAAGGACCAGGTGGTCATTGATAAGTTGGCGCTCGACGTTGCGGGCAACGATGCCGAGGCGGTACTGGGGCTCAATAAAAAGAGTATCCGCACGTGGGCGCGCAAGGCTCGCAAGCACAAGGACGGCCTGGTGATGGTGCCGGTCTACTTTGTCGATCGTCCCGCGTCAGACAGCCGCGAAGGCGAGCAGGTGCGCATCGCCGTGAACGGCCAGACGGGTCGCGCGGCCGCGGTGGTGTTTAGCGACAAGCGCGAGACGCATGTGGTGGCACCGCTCAATCCCAACGTGATGCTGTCGAGCGAAAGTACCGTGCACGCCACGCCCATCGAGGTCAAATACGTTAAATCGCCCTTCCTGTACCAGATCGTGCGCCGTGGAGGCGGCGAGCAACCGCGGCAGGTTGCAGCCGCAGCCGAGGGCTCTTACCGAGAGGAGAAGCCCAAACGCAAGGGATTGCTCGCTGCGATCTTTGGGAACTAGGGAGTAGCGCCGGTTGGCGCCGTAACCTGCAAGCCAGGGGTGTGTGGGGCAGCTCACGGGAGCGCGGGCTGCCCCCGTTTTTGTGTTGCGGGAAAGTGCTGGGCACTTCATTAAAAGTCCTCGATCGGAACGTTAACGTTGAGCAATATCATGCTTGCCGATGTCTTCTAAAAGTGTCTGCCCGCTGTGGCAGCATCAAAAATAGAGGGGCTCTGAAACTGCTCTAGTAGACCGCTCCGGGTTCAGGCTTGATCTTGGACGGCTTGCCGGTTTTCAGGCACTTCTCTATCTCGGCGATAGGGTCGCGCATGCAGTAAGCGTGGCACCTCTCATGGAAGGTCTGCTCATACTTACGCATGAGGCGGTCCAGCTTTTCGCTGTCCTCCTTGCTGAGGTGGATGTACATGTCAGTCCCTTCCGGCTCGTCCGGCATCTTGTCGGATATCTTAGCCGATTACAGAAAATAGAGCCCTATTTGTTCGGTGATGGAGGAGCTAACCGATGACCACAGTCTCTGGACACATTTCGCCAAAGAGTTGGTCGATATCATCGTAGGCGTCTGCCAGCTCTCCTTCGGTGGCTTTGCGAACGAACCAGTCACGCTCGGCAGGTTTGGTTATAGCAACCCATTTGAGTTGCTGGTAGCTGTATTTCGCGAACGCGATCCATTGCGGGTAGTTGATAGCCATGGGGTTCTCGGTGAAGACTAGCTTTCCGGCGTTCACGGCTGTGGCCGCGCAATGGGCGGTGAAGAGCATCGTTGCGAGCTTGGGGTTCTTGCTGGGTTCGGTTGAGAACGGGATGGCATCCTTTATGGTCAGCCCTTCTTTTACCTTGCGGATCGTGTAACAGAGCCTGACCACGACTTCGACTATGGCGACGGGGACCGAGGTTGAACAGAAGTGAATGAAATCGTAGCCCTCGAAATACATGCCCTGGACAATTTCCGCCACCGTCTGCTCTTCTTCGCCTATGCTACCAAACTGCATGATGTTGAACAGCTCCATGAGCGGTGCGGGCAGGCCCATGGAGGTTGTGATGTCCGACTTGAGATGGATGATCTGCTTTGCGATAGCGGCGAAAATATCGGCCTCCTTACGTCCTGTGTAACATTCCATCACTTGGGATACGATCTTGCCGTTCTTATCGATGGTAGTCATCCTGCCCGTGAGGATGTCCGACACGCCGAAGACGAAGCCAAGCAGCGGGTCGTGTCCAAGGGATAAGAGCCTGTGGTAGTAGGCCGAGAGGCCTTCCACCCGCGTGGCGGTGTTTCTGTTGTCCTGAGCGTCGTAGGGAACCTTGCTTACCTTGGAGTTCGCAAGCCTCTCCATCTCATTGGGCGGGAAACGCTTGTCGAAGTAGTCACGGATGTAATCGGAGAGACGGCCTGCCTTCAGGCCGTCGTGGGTCTTCTGGGGGATTCCGACGAGCAGGATGTCCACGACTGCGGCTAGAAAGCCGGCGCTCGCGGCTATGGCCACGTCGACGGCGTCCATGCGATGGATCTGGTTGTACTGCTCGTTTAATGCCAGGACCTCCTCGCGGTTGGCTTGAAGTTCTTCTTCTGTGAAGAGGCATTCGAGTTCGGCAGACCCGTTGCCCGCTTGCAGGGCTTCGTCGAGTATCTGATTCCATGTGGGGGCCATGAGCGGCTGACCGGTGCGGACGGGCTTAGCGCCCTTGTTGCGTTGAGGGAGGTCGTAGCTGAGCGACGCCAGCAGCTTCTCGCTGCTGGCAATGCGGCCTTCGATTTCTTCGGCCGATGGGAATGAAATCGACTTGATCTGGCCGTCTTGGTGGGCAAGGACGGCGTTGATTTCCTTCTCGCCGTTGGAGTATTCGTACCTACTCATCTTGAATTGCCAGGTCGCTCTTGAGATCTCGCACCGCCCTTTCGAGCAGGACGTTGAGAGACTGCAGGTACTCGAGGCGCTCAACGCTTGCGTCTGACTCGTCCTTGAGCGCTTGGATAATCGCCTGGTGCTTGGCAAGCGCCTCTTTGTACAGGCGCTCCTTCTCCTGGCCCATTTGTTTGTTCTTAAGGTGGGACGCGACCGCGACGCCCGTGCCGGCTGCGATGGCCACCGGCGCCGCGAGCACGAAGACGCCCGCGACCATGCCGCCGCCCACGATGCCACCGGCCGCCGCAAGACCTGACGTGATGCCTGCGGCGGAAAGACCGACGGAGCCGAGGCCGTACAGCGCCATGAAGGAGCCAGCGCCTCCAACGCCTGCGCCCAGGGCGCCAGCCACGACCTCGGGAATCGTACTTTCCTCAATCGTACGGCTCTTGTCGTCAAGCGCCACCGCGGCATCGTTGATTACGTTTACGACGGGCTGAAGGGACCCAAGCGTCGTGAAGTTATTTTTATGGCTCTCTTGGTCTTCCTTGATCTGCTTAATCTGGGTTCCGGCATTCTCCAATGCCGACGATGCACCCTCTTGGATACTCTTGGCAGTGCCACCGGCTACCAGACTGGCCTTTTCAGCGATGTCAGCGGCTGCGGAGTCGGCTGCGTTGGCGACGTCGCCAATTGTCTTTCCGATGGAGCCGGCTGCATCCCCGATTGCCTTGCCGGCAGAGTCGGCCGTTTTCTGAATTTCGGCCAATGGGTCGAAGCCTTTGTCGAAGAGCCTCACGGAAGCTCCTTCCGGATGGTTGTCGTTTATATGGTCAACGCTGCTGGTTTTCCACCATTCTAGCGCGCCTCCTGAAACCGGCATTCAGCTTCCAACTGATTTGTGGTCGCCCTGGATGATGACCTAGATGATGAAGGCAGTGGCTGGGGTCACTCCTGCTTGGGAACTTCGTGTATGGGGTCAATTTTGATGGTGCTCATCGGAAGGGCAGGATGGCTAACGACGTGGAGTTCATCCAGCGCGATTCCCGCAACTACACCGCCGGGGCAGCCGCATCTCAATAATCGTGGTTCGCTGAGCCGGTACTGAGGCGTCGGGGCGCAACAACCCGTTGTACTTCTCGCGCTCATCGGCAAGAGCTTCCGCCCGTTATTTCATCGATAAGGACGGCATACTTTGCGAATTGGTGAGCGAGGGTGGCGTTGCCCAGCTTGCCGGCATTGGGCGTCCAGCCTGTGTTCGGTTGGAATGGAGGTCGGGACAATACGCTTGTCGCGCTGATGGCGAGCACCCATAATCGCTGCGGTTCGCCTGCCGATGACGTAATCCGACGCTGTGGCGTGGCGGGCAAGCTGTACCCGTCGTCGTATGTAAACGCCTTAAAATGCTCGGCGTGCGCCGTGCTTGGGCTTATTCCGACGTAGTCTCCCTCGCCCTTTCGATGTGCTGGCGGCGTTCTGTATAATGACTTTTATTGTCGAAACGGGTGCTAGGAGCGCTTGAATGAGAATGAAACGCGCGTTGCTTGCCGTGCTGTGCGCCGTCGCTGCTCTATCGGTTACATTGCCCACAAACGCACTGGCGGATGATTCAAGCAGCAACGGTTCCGAGGACAACAAGTACTACTACGACAAGGTTGTCAACACGGGCCTGGACAACGGCTATTCGGAATCCAACAGCATCAAAGAGGGGGACCCCCACTTCGGGTGGAAGCTTGGCAGGTTCGTCGTCAGCGGCTTCACGAGCAGAGCGGGCGACGATGTCCCCGTGTTTCTTAAAAACAGTGGCGATCAGGTTGAGCTCAGCTTTCAGCTCAATCAGAGTATCGATTCCCTGAACGGGGACGACAAAAGAAAAATCTCCGGCGACGGAAACGGGTACGACGAGTATTTCGGCATCCCCAAGACCGATTTCGGCCACGGCGCCCTCATAACCAAGCACACCGATTACCAGAACGCCTCAACCGAGCCCACCGTCAGCACTGAATACCTTTCGAGCGTCAAAGTCGGCGCCAACACCCATATCGACATGTACGAGGAGGGTGATTACGAGGTGGCTCTCGACTACGAGATCGAGTCGCCAGGCCTCCTGCCGTTCAGGCCGGCCTACAACAACTACCGCATCTTCTTCAAGTTCAAGGTACGTAACAGCAACACCATGATGTTCCTCTTCGACACTGCGACGAATAACGAGCTGTTCAACGGCTCAGTCACCTCGAGTGGCTTTCGGATTGACATGGCTGGGTCACACTACCTTGACGTGAGTGTGAAGAGGGAGGTTCTCAACAGCACCGGCGATGGCCTTACCGAGGACGTGCGCTTCAACAAGACGGCGACCGACGGTGCGGTGTTCGAAGACGAGGGCATATACACGGTGACCGTGAAGAACCCCAATACGGGTGAGGAGGCCACGACCAAGAGGATCTATGTGGGTACAAACGATGCCATGAAGGCTTCGGTCGCCAACAACATGACACTTGCCGAGGCCCAGGAGCGGATTGCGGAGGGCGCGACCGTCGCAGATGACGGGTCGTTCAGGCCCGCCTTGAAAAAGACCGACGCGTCGGCCAATGAGGTCTCCGGCAAGAATGGGGACGCCGCCAGCATGGGCGGCCCTGTTATCGCCCTGCTCGCTGTGGGCTTAGTCCTCATTCTCGCGTTCATCGTGATAGCTCGGTGCAAGAAGATAGCTGTTACTGAAGTTTCCAGCGAATCTGGGCCCGCTGTGCCCGATACGGATCTCGATGGCGAGGAAGGTGGTGATGAGTGATGAGGCGAGCCATTACCCTGATACTCGTCATCGTGATGGCAGTGTCCGGGCTTCCGGGCTGCGCGTCCTCCACCGAGCAGTCTGGAGGGTCGTCTGGCGTGGGAGCATCCGGATCGGTGAATGAGGTCGCCGCCATTCAGACGGCAGGCCTCGAGTTCGAGGCCCTTTCCGACCCTGATCTTCAGCGCTACGTGGCGGATGCCGTATATTCTGACCTTGTCCAGAAGATTGATTCCGATGAGTACTACGTCGAGAACGTTCAGACAACATATGTCTCGAAAGAATATCTTGAGGAGCTCTCCTACAACACTCAGTCGAACATTTACTTCGGCTATACGCTTGCTGATCTTGAAGAAGCCTTCGGCGGCGAACGCTACGTCTTCACGCTCGGTGAAGACGGCCGGACCACTGCCAAGGCATTCGAGGGCTACGATGACACCTACGACCAGGTGGTGAGGAACATCGCCGTCGGCACGGGGGTCATCCTTGTGTGTGTCACGGTATCCGCTGTTACCGGCGCTGCCGGAGCGCCTGCTGCAAGCGTGATATTTGCTGTCTCGGCCAAGTCCGGAGCGGCGGTCGCGCTGTCCTCCGGCGCCATCAGCGGCGTTTCTGCTGCCATCTTCAAGGGCATCGAGACGGGTGACATGGATGAGGCTCTGAAGGCCGGTGCTTTTAGCGGCAGCGAAGGCTTCAAGTGGGGCGCGATTGGTGGGGCGCTGTGCGGAGGCGCCGAGAAGACCCTGGCTCTAAGGGGTGCCACCACCGGCGGCTTGACGATGGACCAAGTCGCGTCCATTCAGAAGGAGTCTGGGCTCCCGCTCGATGTCCTCAAGCAATTTAACGACATGGATCAGTACGAGATTATCAAAAACGCAGGGCTTACCCCCAAGATGGTCAACGGCGAGACGGCTCTTATTCGCGATATCGATCTCACCTTTACTGATGAGATGGGGCACACGAACCTTGAGAGGATGAAGGAGGGCCTGGCGGCACTCGATCCCGCTACCGGAGAGCCTTACGAGTTGCACCATATCGGGCAACAGGTCGACTCGACCCTGGCGATCCTTACGCAGGAGGAGCATAGGCTCGGAGGAAACTCGAAGATTTGGCATAAGTTGACGAAGTCCGAGGTACACGCCGATGGGAACAACTGGGACTCTAAGAGGAAGGCCTTCTGGGAGTACATGGCGCAGGTGTTGGAATAGTAGGGTATTGGGATGAGCGACGTATACCAGGGCCTTTCTGGGCTCCCGAACTTCAGATGTCTGGGCGTGGCTGACTCCGGCGCGATTACCGAGGCTGAGGCAAAGCTGGGGTTGAGCTTTTCGAAGGAATATAGAAGCTACCTCGAGTCCTGCTCCTTTGCCAGCGTCAATGGGCACGAGCTCACGGGTATCTGTAAATCGCCGAGGCTTGATGTTGTTGGAGCAACGCGAGCGGAACGTGGAAACTGGCCCGACATCGACCCTGCTTGGTATGTCCTGGAGCGAACGGGCGTTGATGGCATCGTCGCATGGCAGGACGCGGATGGCATTGTCTATTATTCCATTCCCGGGTCCGGATGCATGGTGGTTTGCGATTCACTTCTTGAATACGTTAAGCGCTAAAGACTGAACGCGGGTTCAATCGCTGGGTAACTCTAGCTCGGCGACGTCAACCGCTGGGTTTCGCTCTTTAGGGCGGGCGGGTCGTGCAGGAGTTTTTAATGTTGCGGCAGGATATCGTTGCGAATGAGGAATTGTTGGGTGCCGCGGTATAGCAAACTCATCGGTGCCGTACCTGTGAGATGCTCCGTATCTTGAAGCCACTTACCACTCTTGTTAGCGCCTGCTCGCGTATCTCCGAGATGCGCGTTTGCCGTTTAGTTCGCCCCAATGCGCTAAGCTGAAAGCGAGTCGGAGGAGCTAAGGTTTTCTTGCCTATATGTAACCCTCCGGCTCTTGTATACCGATGTTGCCAGATGTAAATAAACAGTGGAGCGGCTGCAAGAGAGCTGCCCCACTGGGTAAAATCAAGATGTGCCGCGGAACCCGCTCCTCAGTCGGTCAACTTTGGAAGCGCGGGCAACGCAGGTGCTATCGTCTTAAAGGGTCGGCTGCAACCGACCCTTTTCTATGACTCCCTTCGCTACCCATCCCATGGTTTGGAACAGTGTCGATCTAACGGGCAATCAAACCTCTAGCACTCTTTGAATTGAGCAAGCATCTGCCCGAAGAAGCTGAGCTCGGATGGCTCATAAATGAGCGAGCCGCCATCGTCGGTCCGGTAGACCCCGCAGGGGAGGTAACGCCCGTCGGGGAGGACATAGAGGTTGGCTTTTTCCTTCAGTCCTGCTGGAAATAGCGGAATCCCGTTTTCGTCCACTTGGAACTCGTCTATATTTGCGATCTCTCTTTCCATGGTGTCTCCTGGTCAGTTTCTATTGTGAGTGCGCCCTAAAACAAACACTGCTCTATCAGCTCTTTACCGCGCAGGGTGTCGATCCACTCTCGTGGGATGGCGTCGATGCCGTATGCCGTGCCGGCGAGGGCGCCTGCGACGGCTGCGGTGGTGTCGGTGTCGTCGCCCAGATTGACGGCGGCAAGCACGCAATCTTCGTAACAGTTTGTGTTGACGAAGCACCAGGCGGCAGCCTTAAGCGTGTCGCGCACGAAGCCGCCAGACCTGATTCCACGCTCGGGTACGTCTTTCAGCTGGAGCACCCATGAGGGGAGCACGCCGTTCAAAACGTCTCTCATCAGCTCGACAAATATGACGCATGCGTCGGTCGATGTTCTGTGAGCGTGCGTGATCGCGGAGACCTTGCTGACCTCTTCGTCTGTCGCATCGGTGAACGCCAGGGGCGCGATGCGCATGAGCGAGCCGTTGCCGTTGTCGCGCTCGCCGGAGCCTCCTTTGCCGGTGTGCAAGGCGCGGGCGGTCGTGCCGCCGTAATCGAAAACGCCGTCGATCGTATACTCGCCACGGGCAATCCAGCTTACGAACTTGTCGCGCATGTCCGCGGTGTCGATGTGCCCAAGCTCCCTAATCGAGTCGCAGGTAGCAAGCGTCATGGACGTGTCATCGCTCCAGGTGCCGGCGGGCTGCCCATGCGTGCCGTAGCCGATCATGTCGGTGCATTCGAACGTGCCGCGGGGCCTGAACTCGTAGGGAACGCCCAGTGCGTCGCCGACGGCGAGCCCATAGATGCAGTCGCGCAGCGTTGTTTTCGGTCTGTCTGTCATGGAAAGCTCCTCTTATCCCGGGTGATGTGGAGCGCCATCGGTGGTGTCGGTCGCAACGTATTGCTATCCTTGTGCTTCGCCATTAGTCGCTTCGTTGATGGCGCGGTACTCGGCACTCAGCTCGCGCGCCAGCTCTTCCTTACTTGGAAGATACGGCAGGTATTTGGCGGCAAACACTTGGTCGTTGTCTTCGGGCAGCGTGTACTCGACAATCGAATCGCTTTTGTCCGCGCAGAGCACGATGCCTATGGGCGGATTGTCGCCTTCGTTCATGAGCTCGCGCGTGTAGTAGTTCACATACATTTGCATCTGGCCCAAGTCCTGGTGCGTAAGATCGTCCGTCTTAAGGTCGATAAGCACGAAGCAGCGCATCAGATAGTTGTAAAACACAAGGTCAATATAGAAATGGCGCCCATCAAAGGTGATACGCTTTTGGCGCGCCTCGAAAGCGAAGCCACGGCCAAGCTCCAGCAGGAACTTCTGAAGATGTGTGATGAGCGCCTGCTCTAGATCGCTCTCGCGAAACGCAGTATCGTCCGAGAAACCTAAAAACTCCAGTACATATGGATCGCGGATGATATCGTCGGGGCGACGAGCCGGGGCGCTCTCTTGGATTTCCTGGGTGACGGCTTCCTTGTCCTTGCTGGCAAGCGGGCGCTCGCGGAACATGGTGTTGATCTGACGCTCGAGCTGACGCGTGCTCCAACGAGAATCGGCGCATTCGTTCATGTACCAGGCGCGAGCATCAGGGTCGGGAATGCGCATCAACCTGCGGTAATGAGTCCAGCTCAATTCGCTACGCAGTGCGTCGCGAATTGGAAACGCAAGAAAGAACTGACGCATATTGCGAAGGTTTGCGATGCCAAAGCCTCTTCCGAAATCCGCGGTAAGCCTTCTGGAGAGGCCTGCAATCAATGCCTCTCCATATGCTGCGCGCTCCTCTCCGCCCTGTTCATCAACAATACTCTTGCCGATCTCCCAATATGCCTCAACCATCGCAAAGTTAACGGCGGTATAGGCCTTGTCGCGAGCGGCGTTGAGAATCGAGGAAACCTGCTTGTAAAAAACTTCTGGCACCATTACCGATTCTCCACGGTTTACCAGTTCGCCCATCACTGTCGCCCCACTTTCCTCTTGTGGAATGCATCTTTATCGCATTTAGTTTAAAGCCTCGCGCGGACACGAATTGCTGTGCTGTCTGGCACCTTCGCATGGGAGCCTTGCGGTGACTAAAATGTGGCCATAGAGGCAGTTTTAGCGAACCCCGCGGGAGTGACACGCATGGATAACAACACTTTGCTGTTCCAGGACAAAGGTTCGGGCGGGTTTAAAGACGTCAGGATTTACCCCAACCGCATCGAGGTGCTCAAGAAGGGCACTTTCGGCGGCAAGCATATCGAGATTGTCTACCTTAAGGACATCACGGGCGTTAACAGGATCAAGGGCCGCAATGTTTTTCTGCGCAACAGGTTGTTGACTGCCTGTGTCTTTAGCCTGAGCAGCCGCTCCCAGGCCCAGGAATTTGTGAACGCGCTGAACATGGTGATGTAGCCGACGTCGGCGTTCGGGCCAGACTTACGCCCGCGCATCTGGCGGCACGGTGGCTGGTCGTTCAACCTGCGAGGCGTCCTTTATGCGCTACCCCTTCATGTCAAAAATAGGGGCACAGAACGGTATTCCGCGCCCCTGATTGAGCCGATGCGTCTGAAAACCGGCTTGCCTATTCGCTAGCGCCTTCGTTGTTTTCGCGGTCGCTGGCAAGCATTGCTGCGCCGGCGACCGTCGTCGCCACGGCGGCAGCGGCGAGCCCGGCGGCGATGCCAGAGCCGTC
>CABUSL010000064.1 GCA_902494295.1 uncultured Collinsella sp. | reverse complement strand
GGATGCGTGTGATGCCGCAGTCGGCGAGTGTGTCAATCGCGTCGAGCTGAGCCTCGGGCGAGAGCTGGTCAAACGCCATGTGGAAGGTGATGTCGATGGGCTCACGCTTGCATTCCTCGGTCGCGCAGCCCGCGGCCATCACGAGGGCGCCCAACGTAAGCTCGTCGAGCGCCCATCCGCCAGCGCAGGGCTTGCAGCAGCCAAAGACCAAGCCGTCAACGCCGGCGCTTACGGCAAGGCCCAAATCCACCTCCATCATGCGGAGCTCGTCCTGGTTGTAGTGAAAGTCGCCGCCACGCGGACGGATCATGCACATCACTCGCGCGTCATGCTCGTGAGCATAGCTGACCGCAGCGCTGATAACGCCAGCCGAGGGCGTAGTACCACCGACGGCAAGGTTGTCACAAAGTTCGATACGCCTTGCACCGGCATCGATAGCCGCCGGCACTCGCTCAAAGTTCTCGGCACAAAACTCGTACAGCATAGATAGACCCCCAGATGACAAACGTTTTCCGATGGGCATTGTCGCACGCCCCCATGAAGTTGCGGTGGAATAGGGACTGTTTTGGCCTCTGAGGCTCCCATTTAGTCCCTATTCCACCGCAACATAAAGGGGGTAGTCGTTGGCATCTGCCACAACGCCGATGTTTTGGCAACGACAGCGAAAGCCCGCCAGAGCGAGCAAGGTGCCTTGAAACGAGGCGGCATTGACCTTCTGGTCATGCCGCCGAAGTTGAAAGGCAGATTGCCGCTCTGGCGGGCTTGCAGCGTCGGCTGGTTACGGCGTTTGGCAAAACGCCGTAACTATCTAGCCGCCCAGGTAGGCTTTACGCACGTTGTCGTCGTGCAGGAGCTCTTGGCCGGTGCCGGTCATGGTGATCTTGCCGGTCTCGAGCACGTAACCGCGTGTGGCGATGGAAAGCGCCATCTGCGCGTTTTGCTCGACCAGAAGCACCGTGGTGCCGGCCTTGTGCAGGTCCTCGACAATCTGGAAGATCTGTTCGATCAGAATCGGTGCCAGACCCATGGAAGGTTCGTCGAGCATAAGCAGTTTGGGGTTACTCATAAGGGCGCGCCCCATAACGAGCATCTGCTGCTCGCCACCTGAAAGGGTGCCGGCGACCTGGCGACGACGTTCCTTCAGGCGCGGGAACTGCTCGTAGACGCGCTCCAGGCCCGGAGCAATTGTGGACTTGGGCTGTGTATAGGCGCCCATCTCCAGGTTCTCCTCGACCGTCATCTGCAAAAAGGCGCGACGACCCTCGGGAACCTGAGCCAGGCCCTTACCAACCAGCTTATCAGCGGGCGTATGGGTAATGTCCTCGCCCATAAACTTGATGGAGCCGGTCTTGGAGCGCAGCAGGCCCGAGACGGTCTTGAGCGTTGTGGACTTGCCGGCACCGTTGGCACCAATCAAGGCCACGATCTCGCCCTCGTTGACGTTAAAGGAGATGTCCTTGATGGCGTGGATGGCGCCGTACCAGACGTTGATGTTGTAGACGGAAAGCATCGGCTCTGCCATTTAGTTCTCCCCCTTATCCTGCTTACCCAGATACGCCTCGATAACGGCGTCGTTGTTCTGGATTTCCTCTGCTGTGCCCTTGGCGATAACCTTGCCAAAGTTAAGCACGCAGATGCCTTCGCAGATGTTCATGACGAGCGACATATCATGCTCGATAAGCATGATGGCGATGCCGAAGGTGTCGCGAATCTTGACGATGTTCGCCATGAGCTCTGCGGTCTCGGACGGGTTCATGCCGGCGGCAGGCTCGTCGAGCAGCAGTAGCTTGGGGTTGGTGGCAAGCGCGCGGACGATTTCCAGACGACGCTGAGCGCCGTAAGGAAGCGAGCCGGCCTGTTCATTTGCCAGGTGCTCCATGTCAAAAATGGACAGCAGCTCCATGGCGCGCTCGTGGGCGGCCTTCTCGTGCTTCCAATACGTCGGCAGGCGCAGCACGCCCTCAAAACCGGAGTAGCGCTCCTGATTGTGCAGGCCGACCTTAACGTTGTCCTCCACCGTCATGGTATTGAACAGGCGGATGTTCTGGAACGTACGGGCAATACCCATGCGGTTGACCTGGTAGACCGACTTGCCCGAAGTGTCCTCACCGTCGAGCAGGATGGTGCCGTGCGTAGGCTGGTACACCTTGGTGAGCAGGTTGAAGACCGTGGTCTTACCGGCACCGTTGGGGCCGATCAGACCGGCGATCTCGGTCTTGCCGATGGTCAGGCTAAAGTCGTCGACTGCCTTAAGGCCACCGAACTCAATGCCCAGGTGGATGCACTCGAGTGCCGGGCGCTGGCCCAAGTCGCGGTCGGGAACGATGGCGCCAGAAGGATACGGGACCATCTTGCCCTTGTTGAACTCAAACTTACTGGGCATCGGCTGCCACCTCCTTCTTGGAAGCAAAGCGGTCCTTGATGCGACCGAAGAAACCCTTGAGCTGCGGGTTGTTGGTAAAGATCATGACCAGGATCAGCACGATAGCGTAGATGAGCATGCGGTAGTCCGAGAACTGACGGAGCAGCTCGGGGAGCACCGTGAGCAACGCCGCCGCGATGACAGAGCCGCGCATATTGCCCAGACCGCCCAGGACCACGAACACCAGGATGAGGATCGACGTGTTGAAGTCAAACTTAGTGGCGGAAAGCTGCGAGAAGTTACCGCCGAACAGGGCTCCGGCAGCACCGGCGAGGGCAGCGGAAACCACGAAGGCGATCATGCGGTACTGGGTGACGGAGATGCCCACGGACTCGGCTGCAATCTTGTTGTCGCGCACGGCCATAATGGCACGGCCGGTACGGCTGCGAACCAGGTTGAGCACGATCACGAGCGCGACCATGACCAGGATGGCGCCGGCAAGGAAGGTCGAATAGGTCGACACGCCCGATGCGCCCTGCGCGCCCTTGATGATGGCGGTGCCGTCCTCGAGCAGGTGCAGGTCGTTAATCGTAGAGTTGCCCGTGATGTTAAAGATCACGTGCAGGCCGCGGGAGTCGACGCCCACAATGAGGCAGGTGACGATCTCTTTGATGATCTCGCCAAAAGCCAAGGTCACGATGGCCAGATAGTCGCCGCTCAGGCGCAGGACCGGGATACCGATCAAGAAGCCCAAGATGGCAGCGGCGATAGCGCCGACCACGATGCTGATGATAAGGCGCACCGGATCGGACGGAACGGCGCTCTCAAGGGCGACCGCGGTGACGATGCCCGTGTAGGCACCGACGCTCATAAAGCCCGCGTGGCCCAGCGACAGGTCGCCTGCGATGCCGACGACGAGGTTAAGGGAGATGGCCATGACGATATAGGCCGTGATGGGAACCAGCTGACCGGCAATCATACGCGGGATCATGTGGTTAGACTGCATAAAGAACACGATGGCGAACGCCACAAGGCACATGGCATACGTAACAAAGTCGTGACGCGTCTGTTTGTCTTTAAGAAACTTCATAACGCTCACCTACACCTTCTCGGGGACGTACTTGCCCAAGAGGCCGGCAGGCTTGACGAGCAGGACGATGATCAAAACACCAAAGACGATGGAGTTGGCAAGGCTCGTGGAAATGTAGGCCTGCGCCATCGCCTCGATGATGCCGATGAGAATGCCACCGACAAAGGCACCGGGGATGGAGCCGATGCCGCCGAAAACAGCGGCATCGAAGGCCTTGATGCCAGGCATGGCGCCCGTGGTGGGCTGCAGGACCGGCGAGTAGGAGCACAGGAGCACACCGGCGATGGCAGCAAGGGCGGAGCCGATAGCAAACGTCATCGAGATGGTGCGGTTGACGTTGATGCCCATGAGCTGAGCGGCGGCTTTGTCCTCGGACACGGCACGCATTGCCTTGCCCATCTTGGTCTTACCTGTAAAGAACATCAGGCCGGCCATGATAACCAGGCAGGCGACGATGGTGACGAGCGAGACGGCGCTTACGTTGAACTTGGCCAAGAACTCCGGCACCTGGAAGGTGACGAGCGAAGTGAAGTTCTTGGGCGTGGCGCCCCACAGAAGCTGCGCGGCGTTCTGCAGGAAGTAAGACACGCCGATGGCCGTGATCAGAACGGCCAGCGGGCCTGCTTGGCGCAGCGGCTTGTATGCCAGACCCTCGATAAGAACACCGAGAACGGTACAGACCACACAAGAGAGAATTACAGATGCCCAGCCCGGGAGGCCGAGATACGACGTGGCACAGAACGAGACATAGGCACCGACCATGATGACGTCGCCGTGAGCGAAGTTCAGCATCTTGGCGATGCCATAGACCATGGTGTAGCCCAACGCGATGATGGCGTAGACACTGCCCATGGACAGGCCGTTGACCAGGTATTGGATAAAGACCGTCATGTTCCACATCCCCCTTTCGAATAGGTTTCCAGTTGATGTATGAAACAGGGACGTTACACTGTCCCTAGATACCAAGCAAGCAGGGAAGGCCAAAACCTCCCCTGCTTGGGATCAAAACCGCTCTATGTAAGGCGGCCAATTAGGCCTGTACGTACTTGCCGTCGGTGATGACGTACGCCGTGGGCTCCTTCTGGACCTGGCCCTTATCGTTCCAGGTGAGCTTGCCGGTCAGACCGTCAACGGTAATCTTGAGCATAGCCTTAGGCAGCTTCTCGGCGACCTCGGTCGGGTCGGCGTCGACACCAAGACCGGCCTCCTTGACGGCCTCGGCCACCGCGTGCACGCCGTCGTAGGCGTCGGCGGCAAACTGGTCGGGGGTATCGCCGTACTTATCCTTGTAGGCGTTGACGAAGTCGGCGTTCTTCTCGTCGTCAGCGGAGAACGGGGTCATGAGCAGCAGACCCTCGGCAAGAGAGGTGTCGAAGCCCTCAACGCCCAGGATGCCGTCCATGCCGTCGCAGCCCATCATCTTGACGTCGTAGCCCATGTCCTTGGCGTTCTTGAGCAGGACGGACGCCGGCGTGTAGTAGATCGGCGCAAAGATCATGGTGGCGCCGGCCTGCTTGGCCTTGGTCAGCTGGTTGGTAAAGCTCGTGGCGGAGTCGTCCTTAAAGGTCTCCTCGTCAACAATCTCGAGCTTGGACTCAGCGGCCTGGGCCTTAAAGGAATCTGCGATGCCCGAAGAATAGGCGTCGCCGGAGTTATAGAACAGCACGAACTTCTCGTCCGCATACTTCTGCGCCAGGAACTTGGCAGCGTTGACACCCTGGTTGGGGTCGGTGAAGCAAACCTGGAAGACGCAATCCTTGCCGTCGGTAACGTCCTCGGAGGACGCGGACGGGGTGATCATGAACGTCTTGGGGTCGTTACCACACTCTGCGGCAACGGCAACCGACGCACCCGTGGTGGTCGGGCCGACGAGGGCCTGCATGCCCCAGTCGAGCAGGGTGTTGAAGGCGTTGACGGCCTTCTCGCCATCGGCCTGGTCATCCTCGGCCTTGCTGGCAAGCGGCAGCTCCTTGGTCGAGAAATCCTTGCAGCCAAGCTCGACACCCTGGGTAACGGACTTGCCGTAGGACGCGTTGGCGCCGGTCAGCGGGCCGATGGTACCGATCTTAAACGAAGCGTCGCCCGACGCGGAACCGCTGTCGCCGCCGTTGGAGGAGCAGCCAGCTAGAATAGACATCGCCCCCAGACCTGCTGCGCTCGCGATAACGCTCCTGCGATTCATAACAGGGTTCAATGACTTACCGGTGAGGCTCGACATGCGGCTCTCCTCTCAAATCTCGTCGGGTTTCGGTTACCCGACAGGCCATCCTTCGCCGTGTTCGGCGTTCGCAAAATACTAGACGCTTTAGTTAAGGAAAGTGGCGATTATTTCAACTTTTCTTTGGATTTGTTCATTTATCCATAATTCTGCGTATTTCTATTACTTTATGCAGTAATGCCACTTTATTGTGTGAAAGTAATGTTTCCGTTCTGTTACAGGCGTCCCTGCCCTGAATAAAACGGCCTCACCGGTCGCGCTTTATGCGCACTTAGGCGGCGATGTACTTGCCGTCCTGAATCACATAGGCTGTGGCGGGCTTTTCGACCTGACCCTCGTCATTCCACGTCAGCTCGCCTGTCAGGCCCTCGATCTTGATCTTGCGCATGGCCTTGGCAAGGTCGCCGGCAATGTCGGCACCATCGGCCGAAATGTCAATCCCCGCCTTATCGATAGCCTCGACGATGGCGTGGACGCAATCGTAAGCGTCGGCGGCAAACTGGTTGGGCGTCTCGTCGTAGGCATCCTTATAGGCCTTGACGAAGTCGGCATTCTTCTCATCGTCAGCCGAAAACGGGGTCATGAGCAGTACGCCCTCGGCAAGAGAGGTATCGAAGCCTTCCACAGAGAGCAGGCCGTCCATGCCATCGGTACCCATGAGGGTCATGTCGTAGCCCATGTCCTTGGCGTTCTTGAACAAAACGGACGCCGGCGTGTAGTAGATCGGCGCAAAGATGAGCGTGGCGCCGGCCTCCTTGGCCTTGGTGAGCTGGTTGGTAAAGCCCGTGGAAGAGTCGTCCTTAAAGGTCTCGGTATCGACGATGTCGAGCTTGGACGCCTTGGCCTGCTCGGCAAAAGCGTCGGCAACGCCCGAGCTATACGTATCGCCGGAGTTGTAGAACAGGGCGATCTTGGCATCCGCGTACTTCTCGGCCAAGAACTTCGCGGCGCTGGCGCCCATGGTGGGATCGGTGAAGCAAACCTGGAAAACCGTGGTCTTGTCCTTGGTAACGTCGAGCGACGAGGCCGAAGGCGTGACCATGAGCATATCGTCGGCGATCTCGCCCGAGACAGCGACGGCGGCACCGGTGGTGACGGGGCCGACGAGCGCCTGCATGCCCCAGTCGCACAAGGTATTGAAGGCGTTAATGGCCTTCTCGCCGTCAGCGACGTCGTCCTCAGACTTAAGCGAGAGTTTGAGGTCCTTGGTCGAAAAATCCTTGGCGGCGAGCTTGGCACCCTTCTCGGCCGAAACGCCATAGGTTGCCGCGGCGCCGGTCAGAGGGCCGATGACACCGATCTTGAAGGTCTTGCCGTCATCGGCGGAGCCGCCGTCCGAGCCACCCGACGAGCAACCAGCGAGTGCCGCGGTGCTACCGAACGCCGCGGCGCCAGCCAAGAAACTCCTGCGGTTAAGTACGTTGTTGATGCTAAACATGGTGTCCCCCTTTTTTCGCTGGCCGCGGTGCGGCCGTCTTGCGGTACGGGGCAAACCTTATGGCGCAAACGTTGACAGTTTGTTACGGAGTTTCGTTTGTAGCGAGCATGTTTCCAATGTTTCCGCAGCGTTTCGGGGGTGGCATTTTGTGCAGCCCCCGCCGCCAGGCAAGCACGCGCCCGCACTTCACGCTAGAATGCACTCAACCTTTAAGCGGTTAATCCATCCATAAGATACACGAAGGAGCTATCTATGAGCGAACCCCTGCGCACCGTGAACGTCGGTCTGATCGGTCTGGGAACCGTCGGCGGCGGCGTGGCCCGTCTGATCAAGAGCCACCACGATGAGTACCTGGCAGCCTACGGCATCGACCTTAAGCTGACCCGCGCCTGCGCGCTTGCTTGGGAGCAGGCCGAGGCAGCCGGTATTGAGCGTGAGGCCTTTACGAGCGACTGGCACGATGTCGTCACCGACCCCGCCGTCGACATCGTCGTCGAGCTGATCGGTGGCGAGCATCCCGCAACCGAGATCTTCACCACTGCCTTTGAGCACGGCAAGCACGTCGTCTCTGCCAACAAGGCCCTACTGGGCCGTCATGTCGAGACGCTTGCCGAGAAGGCGCGCGCGTGCGGCGTGCAGATTAAGTGCGAGGCCAGCTGCGGCGGCGGCATCCCCATCGTGAGCACGCTCGAGCACGACCTGGTGGGCAACAAGATCCTGACCATCGCCGGCATTCTCAACGGTACCACCAACTATATCCTGTCGCGCATGGACGCCGAGGGCGCCGATTACGCTGACGTGCTCGCCGACGCCCAGGCTAAGGGCTATGCCGAGGCCGACCCGTCCGCCGACGTCGACGGCTTCGACGCCGCCAGCAAGACGGCAATCCTCGCTTCCATCGGCTTTGGCACCCGCGTGACCACCGACGATGTCTACCAGCAGGGTATCCGTACCATCGGCGCCGAGGACATTGCCCAGGCCCGCGAGCTCGGCTACACCATCAAGCTGCTGGGGATCGCACGCAACACCGACGCCGGCGTCGACGTCCGCGTGCATCCCACGCTCATCCCGGCAGACCATATGCTCGCCAAGGTCAACGGCGCCATGAACGCCGTCTACGTGGTGGGTGACGCCGTGGGCGAAACCATGTTCTACGGTGCCGGCGCAGGCTCCTTCCCCACCGCGAGCGCCGTCGTGGGCGATATCCTGTCGCTCTCCGAGCAGATCAGCCGCGGCGTGGCTCCGCTGCCCGAGATTGAGCCCTATGGTCACAACCTCGCCTTTAAGCCCATGGACGAGCTCCAGACTAAGTACTATGTGCGCCTGAAGGTCGCCGACCGCGTGGGTGCCCTGTCCGAGACGGTCGACATCTTTGCCAAGCACAACATCTCGATCTCGCTCATCAACCAGGTCGAGGACGGCAAGTCGGGCGCCAGCGATACTTGCTCGGTCATCTTCCTGACGCACCGCGCGCTCGAGAAGGACGTCCAGGCTGCCACCGCCGAGCTTGCCGGCGTCGACTGCGTAGCCGAGGTCGCCAACGTCCTGCGCATCGAGGACGTTGAGGCCTGGACCGAAGGCGTCATGGCCAACTAGTCCACTACTTCGAACCTCAACGAGGCCCAACGCAAAAGGCGCGCTGTCTGCATCAACCGCAGGCAGCGCGCCTTGTTCTGCTTGCAGGGGAAGCTGCGTCCCGGTATTTCAGCTCAGAACGGGGCGCAGTTTCCCTCAGGGCCTTCTTTCGGAAACTATGTCCCATTCTGGGCGCGCATTCTGGGACACGCTTTCCGCAACGGGCTTCTCGCGGAAAGCGCATCCCACTCTGGACGCCAATTCCGGGATGCATTTTCCGCGGCGGTGTCGGCTACTTGCCGTCGTCGTCCTCGGCTTCTTCTCTTGCATAGAGCTCCAACATGCGGCGGCGGTATTCGCGCACGGCGAGCTTGGCGCGCTCCAGGCGGCGACGCTCGCGCGGAGTCAGCTCGGACGGGTCGACCTCGTCTCCATAGGTCTTATCGGCAAGCAGGTGCGCCGCGTCCACGATGCGGGCATCGATGTGGCCGCTCGCCGCCTCGGCGGAAAGACGCTCGGCAATCGTATCGAGCGTAGGCAGGCCCTCGAATACGCGACCATGGCCATGCGAAGTCAGCAGCTCATGCTCGCGCGCGAGCAAGCTCGCTAGGTCGTGGTGGGCGCGCAGGATGTCGAGCGCATCGGATGGATGCTCGGCAACCTCTGCCACGGCGGCGACCGGCGCGGCGTCGACCACGCGGTAGAAGAGCTGCGCGAGCAGCGGCATCAAGAACACCGTGATGGCGCCGGCGGCAACCATGACCGACGCAATATCTTGCGACAGCGCGCCCGCGTTGACAGCAACGCTTGTCACGGCAACGATGATCGGCAGGGCCGTGGTGCAGTACAGGGCCACGGTAATGCGACCATACGCCGACACATCGCGCGTCGCAGGACAAATGCTCATAGAAATAAGAATGGGCACGGCACGAATAATCAACAACGCCACGATAAAGCCCACGAGCAGACCCGGGCGCGACGCCACGGCCGTCAGATCGATCTTTGCGCCCGATACGGTAAAGAATACCGGAATCAAAAAGCCGTAGGCCAGGCCATCGAGCTTGGTCTCGAGCGTATGGTTGCCCTCGGGGATGATATAGCGCAAGACAAAGCCGGCGGCAAAAGAACCCAACACGATGTCGAGATCAAAGACGGCCGAGAACGCCACGAGTGTGACCAGGATGAGCACCGTCAGGCGCACGAAGGTCTGCGACGTGGTATCGGCGCGTTCCTCGACAAACGCAAAGAAGCGGCTGCCGACACGCTTGGAGCGGCTTGGGACCACAGCCAGCAACACGCAAACCACCGCAAACAAGCCAAGGATTACGAGCGTTTGGATGCCAGTGCGGGCAGACAGCAGCACCGACATGGCGAGCACAGGGCCGAGCTCACCCCAGGTGCCATACGCGAGAATCGAGTCGCCCACACGCGTGCCAGTGAGCGAGCGCTCACGCATGATGGGCACGAGTGTGCCGAGCGCCGTCGAAGTGAGGGCAAGCGTCACGGCGATACCGTCGAAATGACTGACCGAGAACCACGGGGTAAAGCGCACGGCAAGCCAGGCGATACCAAACGTGACGGCCCACGTCGCCAAGCCGTAGCGCCCCTCGACGCCCGTGATGCTCTTGGGGTCGATCTCAAAGCCGGCAAGCAGGAACAAAAAGGCCAGGCCCAGCTCGGACACAAGCGAGACCTCAGCATCTACATGGATGACGCCGAGCATATGGGGTCCCAGCACCGCGCCGAGCACGAGCAAAAAGACCGTCTCGGGAACAGGTTTTCCGGGAATCGCCGAGGCGATAAAAGGACTCGCAAAGGCCACGAGTGCGATGATGGCGAGCGAAACGAATGCCATGTGATGCCTTTCTCTTGTTTGCGCTTCACTGTAGCACCCTCGCCGTCCTCTACGCGCCGCGAGCTGTCGTATCATAGTGAGGTTTACAAACATGTGGCTCAAGGCGACCGCGAGGCTTGCCCCGTAAACCGACCGCTGCCGCATACCGTACCGTACGCCCAACCGATCAGGAAGGCAGGAACCAATGGTCTCTCGTATCTACGTGGAGAAGAAACCCGGGTTCGACGTCGAGGCTCAGCAGCTCAAGGGCGAGCTAACCGAAATTCTCGGCATCAAGGGCATCGAGGCCCTGAGGATCATCAACCGCTACGACGTCGAGGGCATCGACGAGGAGCTTTTCCGCTCCTGCGTGCCGACCGTCTTTAGCGAGCCCCAGGTCGATGTGACCTACGACGAGCTCCCCGCAAGCGATGGCGCCGTCTTTGCCGTCGAATTCCTGCCTGGCCAGTTTGACCAGCGCGCCGACTCCGCCAGCGAGTGCGTGCAGCTCATCAGCCAGGGCGAGCGCCCCGCCGTGCGCTCCGCCAAGGTCTATATGATCTCGGGCGCTCTGGACGAAGCCGCCATCGATGCCATCAAGCACTACGTGGTGAACCCCGTCGAGGCGCGCATCGCCTCGCTCGACCTGCCCGAGACGCTGTACATGGAGACCCCCGAGCCCCAGCCCGTCGAGGTGCTCGACGGCTTCCGCGAGCTCGACGAGGCCGGCCTTGCCGCCTTTATTTCCGAGCGCGGCCTTGCCATGGACGAGGCGGACATCGCCTTCTGCCAGCAGTACTTCCGCGATGAG
>CABUSL010000063.1 GCA_902494295.1 uncultured Collinsella sp. | reverse complement strand
TACGGTAGCCCTCAATGGTGTCGCCAGGCTTGATGTCCTGGAAGTTCTCCAGGCCAATGCCGCCCTCGGAACCGCTCTTGAGGCTCTTGGCCTCGTCCTTGTAGTGGCGCATCGAGGCGATTTTACCGTTGAAGACCACGATGCCGTCGCGCACCAGGCGCACGGAATCGGTCGCGGCGATCTCGCCCTCTTCGACGCGGACGCCAGCGGCGATACCGACCTTGGGCACCTTGAAGGTGTCCAGAACGGTTGCGGAACCCGTGGAGACCTCGACCTCGGTGGGCTTGAGCATACCGATGCGGGCAGCGTCGAGGTCCTCGAGGCACTTGTAGATGACGTCGTAGCAACGGATCTCGACGCCCTCGCGCTCGGCGGCGGAGCGGGCCTTGCCGTCGGGACGGACGCCAAAGCCGATGATGATGGCGTTGGAGGCGTCGGCCAGGACGACGTCGGTCTCGTTGATGGCGCCGACCGCGGAGTGGATCGTGTTGATGCGCACCTCGGACTGGTCCATCTTGTCGAGCGAGTCCTGAAGGGCCTCGATGGAGCCCTGGACGTCGGCCTTGATGATCAGGTTGAGCTCCTTGACCTCGGCGTCGGCGATGGTCTCGAAGAGGTTCTCGAGCGTCACGTGCTTCACGCGGCTCTGCTCCTCGATACGGGCCTTGAGCGAACGCTCGTCGGCCAGCGCACGTGCCTCGCGCTCGTCCTCGAACACGCGGAACTCATCGCCGGCGTTGGGGACGGACTGCAGGCCCAAGATCTCGACGGCGTCGGAGGGACCGGCCTCGGTGACGGCGTTGCCCTTGGGGTCGAGCATGGCGCGGACGCGGCCATAGGTGAGGCCGGCGACCAGCGTGTCGCCCACGCGCAGGGTGCCGCGGGTCACGAGCACGGTGGCAACCGAGCCGCGGCCCTTGTCGAGCTTGGCCTCGAGGACGTTGCCCGATGCGAACGTATCGGGGTTGGCCTTGAGCTCGAGCACGTCGGCCTGGAGCAGGACGGTCTCGAGCAGATCGTCGATACCGATCTTCTGCTTGGCCGAGATGTTGACGAACATGTTCTGTCCGCCCCACTCCTCGGGGATGATGCCGTACTCGGTGAGCTCCTGGCGCACGCGGTCGGGGTTGGCGCCCGGCTTATCGATCTTGTTGACGGCGACGACGATGGGAACGCCGGCGGCCTTGGCGTGGTTGATCGACTCGATGGTCTGGGGCATGACGCCGTCGTCGGCGGCCACGATCAGAATGACGATATCGGTCACCTTGGCGCCGCGGGCACGCATGGCCGTAAAGGTGGCGTGACCGGGGGTATCGATGAAGGTAATCTTGCGGTCGTTGATCATGACCTGCGAAGCGCCGATGGCCTGAGTAATGCCGCCCGCCTCGCCGGCAGCGACGCCGGTGTGACGGATGGCGTCGAGCAGGCTCGTCTTGCCGTGGTCGACGTGACCCATGACGGTGACGACCGGGGCGCGCGGCTTAAGGTCGGCGGGATCGTCGTAGAACGAGAAGGTGTTCTCCTCCTCGGGGGTGATGATCTTGATCTGACGGCCCAGGTCGTCGGCGACGAGCTCGACAAGGTCGTCGGACATGGACTGCGTCATGGTAAGCGGCGTGCCCAGCAGGAACAGGCGCTTGATGATGTCGTTGGCCGGAACGTCGAGCGCCTCGGCGAGCTCCTGGACGGTAACGCCCTGGGAGACCTTGATAGCGTCGAGGTCCTCGGGGTTCACGCCCTGGGCCAACGCCTCCTCAATCTTGCGCTCTTCCTGAGCCTTTGCGGCCTCGCGCTCGCGCTTCTCCTTGCGCTTTTTGCGGCGACCAGTGGACTCGCGAGAGGCCTCCTCGACGGCGGCACGAGCCTCCTCGAGCACCTTCTCGCGGCTGTACTCCTCGGCCTCGCGAGCCATGCGGCTGTAGTGGTCCTCTTCGTTGTTGTGACCGCCCTTGCGCTTCTTACCCTTGCCCTGCTTATCGGGGTTGGGGAAGTCCATGCCGGCAGCGACGTTGTTGCTGGCGTTGGTGCGATGGCTGTGCGGACGGCTCTCGGAGGCGTTGCGCTCAGAGTTGTTGTCGGAGGCGTTGCGATCGTTACGACGGCCACCGCGACGGTCGTTGTTGCCGCCACGACGGTTGCCGCGCTCGGAAGCGCGCTCGGCCTTGGCCTTCTCCTCGGCGTCCTTCTTCTCCTTGAGCACGGTCTCCTGTGCGGCGATCTGGTCGAGCAGCGAACGGAAGCGCGAACCGGAGTCGGAAGCGGGAACGGCGCGGCGCTGGGCCTCGCGGGCAGCCTCCTCCTTCTCGCGGGCAAGGCGCTCCTGCTCGGCCTTCTTCTTAGCCTCGGCCTCGGCACGGGCGGCCTCCTCGGCAGCCTGGGCGGCGGCGAACTGGCGGCGCTCCTCCTCGCGCGCCTTCTCGGCAGCGATGCGCTCGCGCTCGGCCTCGGCAGCGCGTGCTGCCTCCTCGGCAGCAGCGGCCTGCTCCTCGGCCTGCTTGGCGGCCTCGACTTCCTGGGCGCGGGCCTCGATCACCGAGGCGAGCTGCTTGCGGACCATGGCGACGTAGGCGTCCTCCAGAGTGGAGGAAGCGGACTTAGCGGGAATCTTCATTTCGGCGAGATGACCCATCAGTTCCTTGGAGGTCATGCCGAACTCTTTGGCCAGGGTGGACACACGGACTTTTGCCATATGACTTCACCTACCCTTTCTAGCACCTTGGGTGCCTAGAGACTGAACGAGCGTGGGAGATGCGCCGGAACCTGCCCGGCGCGACCGCGCGCTAGATCAGGTCCTCCGCATCATCGAAGGCGTCGGTGTCGTGAACACCGCAGAAACGGGAGCCGGGACGGGCCTGGTTGCGGCACTGGATGCCGTCCTCGGAAACGAACTCGCAGCGACGGACGTCCTCGTCTTCCTCGTCGCCGATCAGATCGGCGGCGGGCTCCTCGTGAACGGGAACGTTCTTGAGGATGTCGGCGGCAAGGGTCTCGGACTTAATGTCGATGTGCCAGCCGGTCAGGCGCGCGGCGAGACGGGCGTTCTGGCCCTCCTTGCCGATAGCGAGGGACAGCTGGTCGTCGGGCACGATAACGCCGGCGTAGGCCTTCTCCTCGTCGATAAGGACGCGAGTGACCTTGGCGGGCGACAGGGCGTTGGCGACATAGACGGCCGGATCGGCATCCCACAGGATGACGTCGACGCGCTCGCCACGGAGCTCACCCACGACGGCGCGAACACGGCTGCCCTTGGGGCCGACGCAGGCGCCAACCGGATCCAGGCGATCGTCGAGCGAGTGGACGGCGACCTTAGAGCGCTGACCGGGCTCGCGGGCGATCGACTTGATCTGGACGGTGCCCTCATAGATCTCGGGCACCTCCTGCTCAAACAGACGACGCATGAGCTCGGGGTGGGTACGGGAGATGACAATCGGCGGACGGCTGTGCTCGCCACGAACCGGCTGCAGGTTGGAGTTGGGGTCGCGAACGTCGATGATCACGGCCTTGATGTGCTGGTTGTGCAGGTAGCGCTCGCCCATCGGACGCTCGTTGCGCTCGTTCTCGTAACGGCGCTGGTCGAAGTGCGGGAGCTCGGCCTCGACGCCCTCGCGAATCTTGACGATCGTGAAGTCGGGAGTGGACTGCAGCACGGTACCGCTGATGAGGTCACCGATGCGGCCGGAGAACTCCTCGTAGATCTGCTCGCGGGCGGAGTTGCGCACGATGGCGTTGATCTCGGCCTTGGCGTGCTGGGCGGCGATGCGGCTCGTGTTCTTGGGAGTGACGTCGATCTCCTCGAACTCGGTGAAGTTGCCCTCCTCGTCCATGGAATCGTCGATCGGCTCCAGACGGTAGACGTAAATCTTGCCGGTGGTGCGGTCGATGGTCACCTTGGCGCCCCACTCAAGATGCAGGATCTCGGCATAGCTCTTGGCGAGCGACTGCTCCAGGCGGTCGATCAGGTAGAGCTGGTCGATGTGCTTCTCCTGGCAAAGCTCCATCAGGGCGGACATCATGTCGGATGCTGCCATCTTACTTTCCTTCCTTCGCGGGCTTGAAGTCGTAGGTGGGCTTCAACTTGCACTTTTTAACATCAGAGAAATCGAGGGTGACGGACTCGCCGTCCTCGAGCTCGAGGGTCACGTTCGTCTCGGTGGCGGCGGCAATCTTACCGGTGTACTTGCGACGACCCTCGGTGGCGATGGAGGTGAGCTCGCAGTTCTCGCCCACAAAGCGGGCAAAGTCACTCGGGCGGCGCAGCGGGCGCGCCATACCCGGGCTCGACACCTCGAGCGTATAGCTCGAAGAGATGGGGTCGAGCTCCTCAATCACATCGCCGACCCATTTGGTGTTGGCCGTGACATCATTGAGCGACAGGCTCTGACCCTCGGCACCCTCGATACGCACACGCACGCAGGGGGCCTTGGTGGCACCCACGAGCTCAACGTCGACGATGTCGACATCGTGCTGGGGAGCAACGGCCTCGAGCGCGTCGATGATCGCCTGCTCGGTCTTGGTCTTGACCATTGCGGCACCTCCATCCATACAAAAAAGAAGCGGGGCCGAAACCCCACTTCTTTCAATTACAACTTCATTTGCAAGCAAACTATACCAATACCTGCGCAAACGTGCAACCACAACACAAACCAGCAGGTCAGCGTGAGCACAGGTTCTCCACAAGAAATGGATAATTGGGTGTTGTCGCAAGCATCCATAACCAAAAAGAGGGGTGACTCCCTGCGGAATCGCCCCTCGCTTTTTGATGTCAGCTATGCGCGCAGCGCTTACTTGACCACCAGGTTAACCAGCTTGCCGGGCACGCAGATGGCCTTGACGACCGTCTTGCCCTCAAGCCACTTGGCAACGGCTTCCTCGGCGGCAGCCTGCATCTCCTCGTTGGAGGCGTCGCGGGCGACGTCGATGCGGCCACGGACCTTACCGAGCACCTGCACGACGATCTGCACCGTGTCCTCGATGGACTCGGCCAAGTCGAACTCGGGCCAGGCGGCGGTGTAGGCGTTGCCCTCGCAGCCGAGTGCCTCGTGCCACAGCTCGTCGGCCCAGAACGGGCAGATGGGGGCAAGGACACTCACGATGTCCTTGGCCACGCCGTAGCACAGAGCCTTATCGCGGTCAGCACCCTCGGTGGCGTTGAGGTAGGCGCTCGCCGCGTTGACGAGCTCCATGACGGCCGAGATCGCGGTGTTGAACTGGCCGCGGTCAAAGTCCTCGGTGCACTTGGCAATGGTGCGATGGCGCTCGCGATAGAGCTTCATCGCGACCTCGTCGAGCGCGGACTTGTCAAAGACCACGTTGGCGTCGCCGGACTGGACGAGCTGCCACACGATACGCCAGGCGCGCTTAATAAAGCGGTTAGCGCCCTCGACGGCCTTGGGATCCCAGTCGAAATCCTTCTCGGGCGGGGCGATAAACAGGATCGCCAGACGCATGGTGTCGGCACCGTAGGGCTCGATGACCGAGCTCGGGGGCACGACGTTGCCCTTGGACTTGGACATGGTGTCGCCATTCTCGTCCTTGACCATGCCCTGGCACAGCAAGTTGGTGAAGGGCTCATCAACGCTCAGCAAACCCAGGTCGCGCAGTGCCTTGGTAAAGAAGCGGCTGTAGAGCAGGTGCAGGATGGCGTGCTCGATGCCGCCGATGTAGTTATCGACGGGCATCCAACGGTCTGCCGCCTCGCGGGAGAAGGGCAGCTCGGTGTTGTGCGGGTCGGTATAGCGCAGGTAATACCAGCTGGAGCAGGTAAAAGTGTCCATGGTATCGGTCTCACGCTTGGCCGGGCGACCGCAGACCGGGCAGGTGGTCTCGTAGAACTCCTTGCACTCGGCGAGGGTCTCGCCGGCACCCAGGTCCAGGTTCTCGGGCAGCGTCACCGGCAGCTGATCCTCGGGCACGGGCACGATGCCGCAGTGCTCGCAGTGGATGGCCGGGATGGGGTTGCCCCAATAGCGCTGGCGGCTGATGAGCCAGTCGCGCAGACGGAACTCAACCTTGCGACGGCCGCAGCCCATGGCCTCGAGGTCGGCCACGATCGCAGCCTCGCCCTCGGAGTGCTTACCGCCGCGCATGCCGGTGTACTTGCCGGACTGGACGAGCGTGCCCTCGGCAGCGTGGGCGCAATCCCAGTCGACGTTCTCGGCATGGAAGGTATCGATGGTCTCGCCGCTGGCCTCGACGGCAGCGCGGTCGTCATCGTCCAGGATGATCGGCACAATAGGCAGGTCGTACTTGCGGGCGAACTCAAAGTCACGCTGGTCGCCGCAGGGAACGGCCATGACGGCGCCGGTGCCGTAATCGGCCACGACGTAGTCGACAACCCACACGGGGACCTTCTCGCCGTTGACGGGGTTCACCACGTAGCGGCCGGTAAAGGCACCGTGCTTCTCGAGGGTTCCCTGGGCACGCTCGACGGCAGAGATATGCTTGGAGTCCTCGACGATCTTGGTCACGGCCTCCTCGTACTCCGTGCCCTCGACGAGCTCGTGCAGACGGGCGTACTCGGGAGCCAGGACAAAGAAGGAGACGCCGAAGAGCGTATCGGCACGCGTGGTGAAGACGGTGATCTTACCCTCGTCGCCCTCGATGGGCTCGCCATCCTCGTCGCACAGGGTAAAGTCGACCTCGGCGCCCTCGGAGCGGCCGATCCAGTTGGCCTGCATCTGCTTGACGCGCTCGGGCCAGCCGGGGAGCTTCTCCAGATCGTCGAGCAGCTCCTGGGAGTACTCGGTAATCTTGAAGTACCACTGCTCAAGGTCACGCTTCTCGGGCTCGGTGCCGCAACGCCAGCACTTGCCCTCGGTGACCTGCTCGTTGGCAAGAACGGTCTTGCAGGTGGGGCACCAGTTGACCGGGTTCTTCTTGCGGTAGACCAGGCCCTTTTCCCACATCTTCTCAAAGATCCACTGGCCCCAGCGGTAATAATCGGGGCTGCAGGTCTTGACCATGCGATCCAGATCGTAGGAGAAGCCCATGCGCTTCATCGTGGCGAGCGCCTGGTCCATGTTCTTATACGTCCAGGCGGCAGCCTGCGTGTTGTGCTTGATAGCGGCGTTCTCGGCGGGCAGGCCAAAGGCATCGAAGCCGATGGGGTGCAGCACGTCGTAGCCGCGCATGCGGGCCTGACGGGCCATGGCATCGCCGATGGTATAGTTGCGCGCGTGGCCCATGTGCAGGTCGCCCGACGGATACGGGAACATCTCGAGCACGTACTTCTTGGGCTTGCTGTCGTCGGTGTCGACGGCAAAGAGGTTGGAGTCCTCCCAGGCCTTCATCCACCTGGACTCAATGGCCTGCGCGTCGTATGCAGGAATCTCGTCCTTATGATCTGTGCAATCGCACATATCAGCTCCTTTAATCTTAGCTGGGGTCGGTCGGCTTGGCTTTGTTCGCTACTGCGGACAGTCCTGCGCAAGACGAAGAGCACATTAAGTGCTCTTCTTTGCGTGCGGAACTTGTAGCGAACAAAGCCAAGCCGACCGACCCTAAGGTTAACTTGACTGATGATAGCAAATACAACAAGCGAGATGCCTGCGACTTGCAGGCATCTCGCTTTATCTAAATAACGTGGTTGTGAATCAACCGCTATTTGTTAATCGTCCTAGCATGGACGGGTTTTCCAAGTGCCGCAGATTGCCGTGAAAGAGGAGCGACGCGTACTTTGGTACGCGAGCGACGGTTTGAACGGCAAGGTGCGGTGCTTGGGAAAGCCGCTTAGCGGTAGCTGACGCTCTGCTGGGAATCCTTGACGACAACATCGTGGGCGCCGCCTTCGACGATTGAGGTGGAGCTCACCAGGGTCAGGCGTGCCTTTTCCTGGAGCTCGGGAATCGAGAGGGCACCGCAGTTGCACATCGTGGACTTGACCTTGTAAAGCGTGCCGCCCACGCCGTCCTTGAGGGAGCCGGCGTAAGGCACGTAGGAGTCGACGCCCTCGACGAAGCTGAGCTTCGCGGCGCCGCCCAGGTCGTAGCGCTGCCAGTTGCGGGCGCGCGCAGAGCCCTCGCCCCAGTACTCCTTCATGTACTGGCCATTAACGTTGACGCGCTCGGTCGGGCTCTCGTCAAAGCGGGCGAAGTAACGGCCCAGCATCATAAAGTCGGCACCCATAGCAAGAGCGAGCGTCATGTGGTAGTCGTAGACGATGCCACCGTCGGAGCACACAGGCACGTAGACGCCGGTCTCCTCGTAGTACTCGTCGCGAGCGCGGCAGACGTCGATCAGCGCGGTGGCCTGGCCACGGCCGATGCCCTTGGTCTCGCGGGTAATGCAGATGGAACCGCCGCCGATACCGACCTTGATGAAATCGGCACCGCAGTCGGCCAAGAAGCGGAAGCCCTCGGCGTCGACGACGTTACCAGCACCGACCTTGACATCCTCGCCGTAGTTGGCGCGGATCCACTCGATGGTGCGCTTCTGCCACTCGCTGAAGCCCTCGGAAGAGTCGATGCACAGGACGTCGGCACCGGCCTCGATGAGCAGCGGCACGCGCTCGGCATAGTCGCGGGTGTTGATGCCGGCGCCGACCATGTAGCGCTTATCGCCGTCGAGTAGCTCGTTGGGGTTGGTCTTGTGGCTATCGTAGTCCTTACGGAAAACGATGCCCATCAGGTGATCGTTGTCGTCGACGATGGGCAGGGCGTTGAGCTTGTTGTCCCAGATGACGTCGTTGGCAACCTTGAGGCTAATGTTCTTGTCGCCCACGATGAGCTGCTCACGCGGGGTCATGAACTCGGAGACCTTCGTCTGGTGGTCATCGCGGCTGGGGCGATAGTCACGGCTGGTGACGATGCCCAGGAGCTTACCCTTGGGAGTGCCATCGTCGGTAACCGGCATGGTGGAGTGACCGGTCTTCTCCTTGAGCTCGATGACCTGCTCCATGGTCATGTCGGGGGTCAGCGTAGAATCGGACTGAACGAAGCCGGCCTTGTGATCCTTGACGGCCTTGACCATAGCGGCCTCGGACTCGGCGCTCTGGGAACCGTAAATGAAGGACAGGCCACCCTCGGTAGCGAGCGCGACACCCATGTCGACGCCCGAAACGGACTGCATGATGGCGGAAACCATGGGGATGTTCAGGGTGATTGCCGGCTTCTCACCGCGCTTAAAGCGGGTCAGCGGAGTCTTGAGAGAGACGTTGTTGGGGATGCACTGCGAGGACGAGTAACCAGGGACCAGCAGATACTCCGAAAACGTGTGGGACTCACCGGGAAAGAACGTAGCCATGTTTCTCCTTTTTCCATGCGACCGGTCGGCTGCAGGCCTCGTAGGACCCAGCCCAACCTTGGGCGCCCAATACTGGGGAAGTATCTTAACGCACTTTGACTGCTACAATGCATGATTTAAGAAGAGCACACGAGGGTTTGACGCTGGCATTGCGTTTGCCCAGCAAACACTTTAGCGGGGAGACGTGGAGCGCATGGAGTACAAGACGACGGCAAAACTGGTCATTCAGTCGTGCGACAAAGATCTGCCGGGCGTGTTCGGCCACGGCTGCGTCTTGCTGCTGCAGGGTATCGCCCGCGAGCACTCGCTCAACCGCGCCGCCAAGAGCATGGGAATGGCGTATTCCAAGGCCTGGCGCATTGTGAACGAAGCCGAAGGCCAGCTGGGCTGCAAGCTCATCGAGCGCGACGGAGCCCGCGGATCCACGCTCACCCCCGCCGGCAAGCGAGCCATAGCGGTCTACGAGGAGCTGCAGGCCGACATCAACAACGTCATCGCCACCAAAGCCAACGCCCTCATCGCAAGTATTAAAAAGTAGCTAATTTACGAAGGGCGTTGTCTAGGGCGGACGCTACGACCAGGGGGTCGTCGGTGCCGGCGAAGAGGCGGACGGTGCTCCCCTGCTTGCCGCGTGGGGCCGAAAGGCGCGTCGTTGCGCCGCCAGCCGGCGATGTGCGGAACTCCCCCGGCAAAGCATCAAAGAGATCGCCCGCACTGCGCTCGATAAGATCAAACTCAGCTGCCGGGCCAAAGCCGTGCTCGAGGATTCCCGTTGCAACCGCATGATCGGGATGCGAGCTCAGCCCGGGATAGCGCACGTTGCACACCATCTCGTTGGCGGCCAGATACTCGGCCAGCGCACGGGCGCGGTCGAAATGCGCCTGCATGCGGACGTCGAGCGAGTCCAGCCCGCGCTTCAGCACACCGACCTCGTCAGCAGTCAAATCAAGCTTGGCCAAGCCACGGCCCACAAGCAGGGCATGCGCGCACTCGGCAGCGGCATCCACACGATGGCGCTTGAGCTGCGAGCGCGCCACCGAAGCGGCAACGAGCTTGCGCGGAGCATCACCGGCGCATACACGATCGAGCGCCTCGAGCGACAGCACAGCACCCAGCCGCAGCGAATCGCAGCCAAAAGCTGACGCCACGGTATTGTCCACAACCAGCAGCGCATGGGCCTCACGCGCCGCGCGGCCCAGAGCGCGAAGGTCGGGCAAACGCAGGCCAAAGCCACCGATGGAGTTCACAAACCACCACAGGTGCGGCACCTCGGCATCAAACGAAGCATCAAAGCCCTCGGACGCAGCTGCAAACGCCTCGGCGGACGGCGATCCCACCAGCGCGACATCGCAGCCATCAAAGCCGCGCGCAAACGCATCGGCAAAGTCGTCCGCAAAGGCCACCAGGCGGTCACCAGGACGCACAATCCCCAGCTGCGACAGCGCTGCCGGCACATGCGGGGCCGCAAACAACCGCGCCTCACGCGCATCGGTCCTCAAAGCCCAAGCCTCTTCTAGCTGCTGTACGCCCATACGGCAACCTCCCTTCATTAACAAAAACCCACGATGCGGATGTTTCCCGCATCGTGAGCTACGGCTGCAGTATAGCGCCGATATGCGACGAATCGCTTAGATGTTGAGCGCGTGGTAGGTCACATTCGCGCCCGGAGCGTCAACGGTCACGCCATAGGCCTCGGGATAGATACGCGTCGAGAACACGAGCGCGCCATCGTTCACAAACACCTCGACCGACGAGACATCGCCAACAATGCGCACGTTACGAACCTCGTCGACGGGCTCCCAGCGCACGGTGCGACCACAGCCGGCAGAAGCGCGACCCTCATCGGTAAATCGCATCTCAAAGCGCGCGGGCAGTTCGCCCTCGGCGGGCACAAACGCCAGCTTCAGCTCGCCATCAACGGTCGCGGTAAACGCGCCGTCGACACCGTCAACAACAACGTCAAAGCAGGTATCGCCGGCAACCTCCAACGAGCCCTCCCCCACACGCACCGAGGCATAATGGTGCTCAATCTCGCGCGCCGGCTGCTGCAGCACTACGCCGCCGGCACCGGCTGTAAGCTCACGCGGCACCGTCATGCAGTGCTGCCAGCCGCACGCCACGGTAGGCGCGTTGCCATAGG
>CABUSL010000062.1 GCA_902494295.1 uncultured Collinsella sp. | reverse complement strand
GGCGTTTGGCTACAATTTTAAATCGCGCCAGATCGGCCGCGCCATTCGCTATAACAAGGCCTATTGTGCCGACAAGCGCTATGCGGGTGTAGCAAGCTGGCTGCGGACCGGCGATATGTTCAATGCCGATTTTGCCTATCACGAGGTGCCCATCGAGCGCGATCCCATCGATTTGGAGACATATCGTGCCTGCTCCATGCGGTTTACGTGCGTGTGTACCGATATCGAGACGGGCAAGGCCGTCTACCATGACCTGCCTTATGGCGACGAGCGGGATATCGAGTGGATCCGGGCGTCGTCTGCTATTCCCGTGGCGACGCGTCCCGTTGCTATTGACGGGCATAAGTATCTGGATGGTGGCGTGGCTGATTCTATTCCCAGCGCATGGCTGTTTGCGCAGGGGTATGACCGCAATATCGTGGTGCTCACGCAGCCGGCGGGCTTTGTGAAGCAGCCCAACAGCGTGATGCCCATGCTGCGGCGCGTGTTCCGTCACTACCCAGAGTTTGTCGCAGCGCTTGAGCATCGGCATGAGGTCTACAATGCCACGCTCGATGACCTGGCACGTCGCGAGTCTGCCGGCGAGGTCTTTGTGGTGCGGCCGAGCGAATCGGTGAAGGTGCCGTCGCTGTGCCGCGAACCGGATGAGCTCGAGCGCATCTACCAGGTCGGTCGCCGCGATGCGGAGGCGACTTTGCCGGCGTTGGAGGCCTACCTAGCGGGGTAGGGGTTGCATACGGAAAGCGCATCCCGGAATGGAGGTCCAAACTGGGATGCGCTTTCCGCTCTAGAAGATATGAGGCTGCGAATCAGCTGCTCGGCTTATGCCTATGCCTGCTGCCAGGTGTCGACGAGCTCCTTGGCTGCGGCGTGGGGGTCGTCGGCACTGCAGACCGCGCTCACCACAAAGAAGCCGTCGACGCCGGTGGCCTTGAGCTGCGGCAGGTCGGCCGTCTTGACGCCGCCGCCCACCACGATGGGCACGGGGCTTGCCGCGTGGAGTGCGGCCAGGTCCTCAAAGCTTTTGGTGATGATGGAGCCGTCGGCCGCGCGTCCGCAATCGCGCTTGGTCTCGGTCTCGTGGAGCGGGCCGATGCCCAGGTAGTCGACCAGACTCATGTCGGCGGTCTTGACGTATTCGAGCATCTCCTCGCAGCGGGCCGAAAGGCCCACGATGGCATCGGGGCCCAAAAGTTTGCGGCAGACCTCGACGGGAATATCGCTCTGGCCCACGTGCACGCCATCGACAGCAATACCCTGCTCGCGCGCGGCGAGTACGCAGTCCAGGCGGTCGTCGATTAACAGGGCGACCTGACCGGTCTTGCCGGCCTGTGCGATTGCCTGCGCGGCGTCGCCGGTCAGTGCGATGATCTCGCGGGCGCTTGCCACCTTGGAGCGCACCTGGATGCAGGTAAAGCCGGCATCGAGCGCCTGGGCCACCACATCGCCCACGGGACGTCCCAGCGTGTTTTCGGGGCCAAGTACGAGATAGGCCGAGATATCAAGGTTGTCGCGGATGCTCATCGTGCTTCCTCCTGCTTTTTGATCTGTGCTTCCATGCGCTCGAGTTTGCCGGTCATGGTGTCGGTAAATCCGGGTCGAATATCGGCCTTGAGCACGACTTCGGTGCGGATGCCCTTGCTCGCCAACACAAAGGTTGCGTCGCGCACGACCTGCATGACCTCGTCCCAGTCGCCCTCGATCTCGGTGAACATCGAGGTGGTGCGGTTGGGAAGGCCGCTCTCGCGAATGACGCGAACGACCTCGGCGACCTCGGCGGATAGCTCATCGCCGGTGCCGCACGGGGCGATGGCCACAGCGACGAGCGTGTTCATGCCGGTATTGGTTGCGGGCTCGGACATGGCCTATGCCTCCTCGAGCTCGAGCTGGTTGTTGGCGATGTCTTGGGCGGTCGCGCGGTAGAGCTCGTCGATAAAGGCGACCTTAAAGCTTGCCGGGGCATCGGCGACAGCGGCGGCACGCGTGCCGGCAACGTTGTAGACCGCGGTGCCGCAGACTGCCGCCGTAAACGGATCGGTGACGCAGGCGTACACGGCCAGCACGCCGCCCTGCGAGCAGCCGCAGCCGGTGATCTTTGACATGAGCGGGCTGCCGCCGTGGGACTTGGCCACCGTCGTGCCGTCGGTGATTAGGTCGACTTCGCCCGAGACCACTACGGCGCCGCCGGTGTAACGGGCGAGCGCCACGGCGGCATCGCGGGCGGCGTCGACCGTGTCGGTGGTATCGACACCGCGCACGCGGCTCAGATCAGCCGCCTCGCCCTCAAGACCCCACAGGCCGGCGAGCGCGATGATCTCGGAAGCGTTGCCGCGCACGATGGCGGGCTTGTACTGCTTGAGCTCGTTTACCAGCTGGGTGCGCAGGCTGCCGATGCCCAGGCCCACCGGATCGAGCACCCAGGGCTTGCCGGCGTCGTGTGCCGCCTTGGCCGCGCGGGGAATCGTCTGCTCGTAGATGGGGAAGAGCGTGCCCATGTTGAGATAGATGGCGCCGCCGCCGGCAACGAGCGCCTCGCCCTCGTCGGGCAGATAGACCATGGCGGCCGAACCGCCCACGGCGAGCTGCGCGTTGGCGACAAAGTCAATCGTCACCGTGTTGGTGATGGAGCCGGCCATTGGATTGGTGGCGCGAATCTCATCCACGGCCTTGACCACATTTTGCTTAAGCTGTTCCGAATCAATCACTGCACATGCCTCCTTGGCATAGAAAAGGGGCGCTGTGCATAGACAGCGCCCCTGTAAAGGCGGCATGCTCCCTACGCCAGCATTAACTGACAGGTTCAAAGGATTGGGCCCCATGCCCTCTCAGCCTTGTGGTTTGCACCGCCGGCACTCCCGCATCGAATCTGTTGTTCCCTATACTAACGCACCTGCCAAAAAGGGACGGGTTTATTTTGGCAGGTCGTTACAATAGGTAGGACCGATACGAATGGGGACCTCATGATCAAACTTGTGCTGACCGATATGGACGATACGCTGATTCCGGCCGGGCATGACGGCGCCAGCGACTACGCCATTGAGGGCATTCATGCCATGCAGGCAGCGGGTCTGCACTTTGGCCCGGTTTCGGGTCGCCAGCCGTCCGCGATGGGCTGGATGTTCAAAAATCGTTCCGAGTGTTTTTCGACTGGCGCGTTCTGTAACGGCCAGGTGATGTTTGTCGGCGGCGAAGTAGTCGCCTCGCGCGCAATCGACAACGATGCTCTGATGCGTTTGGCCGACTATCTGGAGCAAGAGACCGACGATACATTTCTAAAAGTCTATGGCCTGGGCGATGACTTTTGGGGCAACGATGCCTATTGCGTGACGAGTGATCCCGAGCGCGTTCGTCGCGCCATGGAGTCGGGCGGCAACGCATGGCTCAAAGGCGAAGAGGCCCCGTGCCGTCCCGTCGTCGATGACGCGTCGGTGTTTAAGGCGAATATCTGGAGTGCCCGTTCGCGTGAGGAGCTCGCGGAGCTACGTGAGCGCGTTGCCGCTGAGGTGCCGGAACTCTCGCTTGTGTTTCCCAACAACCGAGTGCGCCTGTTCGACATCCTTCCGGCTGGTTGGGACAAGGGCTGCGCTGCGCTGGAGCTGGCGCGCGCTTTGGGCCTGACGCCCGACGAGGTGGCCGTATTCGGCGATTCTGATAACGATTTGCCCATGATCGATGCCGTTCCTAACTCCGTTGCAGTCGCCAATGCCAACGAGGCCGTCACGGCTGCCGCGCGCTGGCATATCGGCGCTGCGGCAGATGATGCGGTTGCCGGGGCTCTGCATCAGATTGCCGCCTGCGCCGCGACGGGGGAGATGCCGTCGTTTATGCGTCAAATGGACGCGGCAGGTTTTGGCGTCACGAACGTCTAGGGAGAAGGCTATGAAGCTTCAGCAGCTCAGATATGTTGTTAAGGTTGCCGAATGCGGTAGCATCACCGAGGCCTCGCGCCGGCTCTTTGTGTCGCAGCCCTCGATTACCGCGTCGATTCGCGATCTCGAAAACGAGATGGGTGTGCATATCTTTGAGCGCACCAACAAGGGCGTCATTGTGTCCGAGGAAGGCGAGACCTTCTTGGGCTACGCGCGCCAGGTGCTCGACCAAGCCGACCTGCTCGAGGGCAAGTACAAAGGCACGTCCGAGCAGGTGCCGCACTTTAGTGTGAGCTGCCAGCATTATTCCTTTGCCGTTAATGCGTTTGTCGATGTGATTCGCGAGTTCGATGCCGCGCGCTACGACTTTACCCTGCGCGAGGAGCAGACCCACGAAATTATCGAGGATGTCGCGCATATGAAAAGCGAACTCGGCATCCTGTATCTGTCGGAGCACAATCGCGAGGTCATCGAGCGCATGCTTGCCGCCAACGAGCTCGTGTTCGAAGGGCTCTTCTGCGCCACGCCGCATGTCTTCGTCTGCGCCGACCATCCGCTGGCGGGCCGCTCCAGCGTGACGCTCGAGGATCTGGAAGACTACCCGTTCCTGTCCTACGAGCAGGGCAGCTACAACTCGTTTTACTATTCCGAGGAGCTGACCTCGACGTTCGAGCGTCGCAAAAATATCCGCGTGCGCGACCGTGCGACGTTGTTCAATTTGGCCATGGGCCTCAACGGCTACACGGTATGCTCGGGCGTGATCAGCCACGAGCTCAACGGCCCCGGCATTATCTCGATTCCGCTCGACGTGGACGAGTACATGGAGATTGGCATCATCACGCGCAAGAACACGACGCTCACGCGCTACGGTCGGGCCTATATCGACGCGATTCGTCAGCATATCTAGGCTGCTGTGCTCCGCACGGTTCAAGTCTCTTTATGACAGTCCAGACTGATATAGGAAGCATCTATATCAAACTGTTATAAACGTATATTTTACGATGACCATATGAGCGCTCATACTCTGTCCCAGTAAAGCAACCAATGCAAAGGGAGATATCTATGAGCACTTCGATTCAACCGAACGCGCCGTTTCGTGCCGATATCGTCGGCAGTTTTCTTCGTCCGCAGGCTGTAAAGGATGCCCGTGCCGCCTATGTCGCGGGTAAACTCGACGCTTCCGGCCTTAAGGCCGTCGAGGACGAGGCCATCCGCGACTTAGTGGCCAAGCAGAAGGCCGCCGGCCTGCAGGTGATCACCGATGGCGAGTTCCGCCGCAGCTACTGGCACCTCGATTTTATGTGGGGCCTTAACGGCATTGAGCGCCGCACCTCACGCACGGGTTATATGTTCCATGACGAGGAGACGACGGCCGACACCGCCGTGGTTACCGGTCCCATTAGCGGCGAGAACCACCCGTTCGTCGAGCACTTCAAATTTGTCAAGTCGCTCGAGGGTGAGGGCCAGATCGCGCGCCAGACCATTCCGGCACCGATCCAGACGTTCTCCGAAGTCACACTCGACCGCTGTGATGGCCAGCAGGAGAGCCTGCGTGCCGTCTATAAGACCGACGAAGAGCTCGCCGACGCCATTGCCGCAGCATACCGCACGGTGATCGCCGACCTGTATGCCGCGGGCTGCCGCAACATCCAATTTGATGATTGCACCTGGGGCATCTATTGCGATACCGACTTTGTGTCCAAGACTGGCATGAGCCCGGTTGACCTGCAAAAGGTGAGCGAGCTGGGCGTGGCGCTCAACAATGCTGCCATCGCGGGCAAGCCCGACGATCTGGTTATCAACACGCATGTGTGCCGCGGCAACTATCACTCCACGTATGCCTTCGAGGGTGGTTACGATCCCATTGCACCGTACCTGTTTGCGCACGAGGATGTCGACGCGTTCTACCTTGAGTTCGATACGCCGCGCGCCGGTGGCTTTGAGCCGCTCAAGTATGTCGCCCCCGGCAAGAAGGTGGTGCTGGGACTGGTCACTACAAAGGCGGCTGAGCTTGAGGACGAGGACGTTATCGTCGAACGTATCCAAGAGGCCGCAAAGTATGTGCCGCTCGAGAACCTGTACCTGTCGCCCCAGTGCGGCTTTGCCAGCTGCGAGATTGGCAACAAACTGACCGAGGACGAACAGTGGGCAAAGATCGCGCTGGTCAAGCGCATTGTCGAGCGCGTTTGGAAGTAACGCTACCGCTTGCAGGTGACGGCGCGTGCGAGACATGGCGTATCACGTACAATGGTTCGGATCGTATCGTTCGGGCAGGTTATCCGATATGCCTGATCGCCCTTCCATTATGAAAGGACTTCCATGTCCCAATCCTCGACGCCCGCCGTCACCGATGCCATCTACGATGCATCATCGCTCGGCCGCCCGCGCATGTTCGTGTTGGGTTTGCAACACATGTTTGCGATGTTCGGAGCCACGGTGCTCGTGCCCGTGCTCACCGGCCTTTCCGTTTCGGCGACGCTTCTGTTCGCCGGCATCGGCACGCTGCTGTTTCATTTTCTATCGCGCGGTAAGGTGCCCGCGTTTCTGGGCTCGTCGTTTGCCTTTATCGCGGGTTATGCCGCCATTGCACCCAACGGCGAGGCCGAGCTTTTGCCCTACGCCTGCCTGGGCGTTGCCTGCGCCGGCCTGCTCTATCCGGTGCTGGCGGCGCTGTTCCGCGCATTTGGCGCCAAGCGTGTCATGCGCTTCTTTCCGCCGGTGGTGACCGGTCCCATCGTCGTTTCCATCGGCCTGATCCTGGCGAGCTCTGCCATTGCCAACTGCCAGACCAACTGGCTTGTTGCCGTTGTCGCTGTGGCCGTGATCGTCATCTGCAACATCTGGGGCCGCGGCATGGTCAAGATCGTGCCGATTTTGCTGGGCGTTGTGGTGAGCTATGCTGTCGCGGCGGTGCTGGGCGAGGTTGATTTTTCGGGCGTTGCCGCCGCTCCGTGGGTCGGTCTGCCCATCGTGTGGGACAACACCGTGTTTGCGCTCTTTGGCCCGCAGTTCGATAGCGGTCTTGCCACGACGGCTATCATCACCATCATGCCGCTGGCCTTTGCGACCATGATTGAGCACATTGGCGATATCTCCGCCATTGGCTCTACCTGCGAACGCAATTACATTGCCGATCCCGGTCTGCACCGTACCCTGCTCGGCGATGGCCTGGCGACCATCTTGGCGTCGCTCTTTGGCGCTCCGGCCAACACCACGTATGGCGAGAACACCGGCGTGCTTGCGCTTACGCGTGTGTTCGACCCGCGTGTGATTCGCATTGCCGCCTGCTGCGCCATCGTGCTTTCGTTCTGCCCCAAGTTTGCTGCTGTAATCGCTGCTATGCCGGCGTGCGTTATCGGCGGCGTGTCGCTCGTGCTCTACGGCATGATCAGTGCCGTGGGCGTTCGCAACCTTATCGAAAACCAGGTCGATTTCCAGAACAACCGCAATGTGCTGGTTGCGGCTCTGGTGCTCGTGCTCTCGCTCGGCATTGCCTACAGTACCGCCGGTGCCATCGTGCTGGAGCTGGGCGGCGTGACGATTTCGCTTTCGGGCCTTGCCGTGGGCTCGCTGGTGGGCATTGTGCTCAACGCCATCCTGCCCGGTAATGACTTTGAGTTCGATACTTCCGAGCTTGAGGAGACTGCTGAATAGTAGCTGCGTTCAGCCAAATTAAAAATGGCGTCCATGCGTATGTACGCGCGGACGCCATTTTTAATGCGTCAGTATCCAGTGGATGCCGCGCGCCATGCGCAGGTCAGTTTGGGCAAAGTGATTGCCAGGGTTGAGCTCCAGCGTTGTTGGAATGTCGCGCTCGATAAACAGCTCTTCCATCGCGCGCGTATCGTCGAGTACGTGCCGCATCATGCGGTTGGGCGTCTTGGTTTCCTTTTTACCGAGCGACAGATAGGCGGCGTCGGGCGTAGCTGTCATCGTGCGCTCGCGCGCGTAGTCGATAAAGCCGGGGAACCACAGCGACCCCGACGCACTCGCCGCGCGCTCAAAGACATCTGTTTGCCAAAGTGCCCACAGTGCAAAAAGACCCGCCAACGAGTAGCCGGCAATGCCGCGCCAGGTGGGCGGGCAGGGAAGTGATGATTCGGCCTCTGGGATTATCTGATTCAGCAGTTCATCGAGAAACTCAGACGCCTGTCCGCCAAAGGGCTCGGCATCTCGTATAGTTCCGTCGCATTCCCAGGGGCTCAGCTCGCGATTCCAATCGAGCCCTCCAATGGCGACAAGGGCGAATGGCGGGCAGTCGAGCTCTCGGCAGCGCTCGTAGACTTCACTACCGTCGCCCATAACCACGGGGAGGTAGATGACGGGCGTACCTTCCGCACACTCTGAATAAACGGTTATCTGCTTCTGATGCGCTTCCAAGGCAGGCTTCTCTCGGTGTTGTGATATTGACAGCCTCAATTGTCGCACGCTGGCACGGGGCAGACGCTAAAAGAAAGGCGCGGAGCCGCTCGATGCGATTCCGCGCCTTGTTGTTTTGCTTCGGCAGACTATGCCGTTACGCTACGAAGAAGTAGACGAGGAAGGCAAGGGCTGCGATCCACATGAGCGGCTTGATCTTGGAGGCCTCGCCCTTAAAGAGCGCGACGATCACGTAGGCGATAAAGCCCAGGCCAATGCCGGCAGAGATGGAGTAGGTGAAGGGCACGCCGGCGACGATCATGAACGCCGGGAAACCCTGCGACACGTCGGACCAGTCGATCTCGGAGGCCTCGCTCATCATGAGGTAGCCAACGTAGACCAGAGCACCGCAGGTGGCGGCGCTGGAAACGATGGTGACGATGGGGGAGAAGAACGCGGCGAGAATGAACAGCACGCCGGTGGTGACGGAGGTGAGGCCCGTGCGGCCACCGTCGGCGGCGCCGGAAGTGGACTCGACGAAGGTGGTGATGGAGGAGACGCCCATGAAACCGCCCACAGCAGCGGCGGCGGAGTCGACGATCAGGATCTCCTTGATATTCTCGACGTTGCCGTCGTCGGTGAGGAACTCGCCCTGCTTGGCCACGGCCATCGCGGTGCCCATGGTGTCGAAGAAGTCACTCATGAGCAGCGAGAACGAGATGACGAGGAGCGTGGGGTCGGTAAGGACCTTGACGATGGCGGGCACGCCGCCGGCGTCGGCGATGGGGCCACCGATGCTCGAGAAGTCGAGCGGGGCGATGATACCGGTCGGAGCATGGGTCACACCTAGGGGGATACCGGCGATGGCGGCGACGACGATGCCGATGAGCAGCGAGCCGGGGACGTTGCGGCAGGCGAGGGCGACTGTCACCAGGATGGAGATGATGCCGACGATGAAGGTGGGGGAGGTGATGTCGCCCAGACCGACGAGTGTACCGGCGCCAGCGGTGATAATGCCGGCATCGCACAGGCCAATCATGGCGATGAACAGGCCCAGACCCACCGAGATGGCGTGACGCAGGACAACCGGGATGGCGTCCATGATGGCCTCGCGCAGGCCACAAAGCACGAGCAGCAAGATGACGATACCCTCGAGGAAGATGACGCTCATGGCCACGTGCCAGTCACCGCCGCAGACGGTGGTGGTGATTCCAGCGATCATCGCGTTGACGCCTAAGCCCGACGCGCAGGCGAGCGGGCGGTTGGCGAAGATGCCCATGCAGATGGTCATGATGCCGGCGCCCAGGCAGGTGGCGCAGGCGAGCGCTCCCGCATCGATGCCAGCGCCCGAGAGCACCGCGGGGTTGACGGCGATGATGTAGGCCATCGCCAGGAATGTTGTCAGTCCAGCGCGGAGTTCGGTCCCGATTGTGGACTTGCGCTCGCTGACGTGAAATAGTTCGTCCATGCATACCCTTTCCTTGCTCGGCCCCGAGTTTAGGCCGATTGACACGAACTCACCCACTATAGCCCCTTTACGACGCTGTTGTTCCTCGCATGTTGATGTTCGGCGCTTTGTAGCAGACGGACGGTATTTTTCGCATGAAAATGTGTGGGTACCGTATACTTAAGCGGTTACAACGACCCCTATGGAGGAACGTATGATTAAAGAGCTTTGCCACGACGAGGCTATCCTGTCCCAGCGTTGCGAGGTTGCGACCGTCGAGGACGAGTCGGTTGCTCAGGACCTGATCGATACCATCAAGTCGCTCGACGATGCCGGCTGCTTGGCCGCTAACCAGATTGGCGTTACCAAGAAGGTTTGCGTCTACCTGGACGATGCCGGCGAGCCCCACGTGCTCTACAACCCCCGTCTGGTGTTTGGCCTGGGCGCCAGCAAGATGGAGGAGAGCTGCCTGACGCACGAGGAGGTCACCAAGTCCACGCGCTATATCAAGTGCAAGGTCGCTTATGACGTGATCGTCGACGGCAAGATGCGCGAGCGCAAGCAGGACTTTGTGGGCTTCGAGGCGCAGATGATTCAACACATGATTGACCACTGTCTAGGAAAGTTGGTCTAAGGGGACCAAAGCACCGCACTTCGTCTCTTTTGGTCCGGACGTGACATTGTTGTCATGTCCGGGCTTTTGTGTTTAGCGCCTTTTTGTTTGGTGACAATAACCTTAGCAGGAACGTAAAGCTAGGAGGCGCTATGTGTACGAGCATTCGATTTACCGATAATTCTGGTCACATGTATCTAGGCCGCAACCTAGACTGGAGCTTTGACTACGGCCAACAGGTTCGCGTGATGCCGCGCGGGTTCCACGTCCCGTATTCGTTTATCGACGATGCGTCGGCGGCGCACGCGGTAATCGGCATGTGCATCGATTACGAGAACTACCCTATGTTCTTCGACTGCGGCAACGATGCGGGCCTCGCCGTGGCGGGGCTCAATTTCCCGGGTTATGCCGAGTATGCCGAGGGCCCTGTCGACGGCAAGAACAATATCGCGGCCTATGAGTTTCCCCTGTGGGTGGCAGCGACGTTCTCGACGGTCGATGAGGTCGAGGCCGCGCTGCGCGACACGGTGATTGTCGCCAAATCTGCCGGAGAGGGGCTGGGCGTGTCGCTGCTCCATTGGATTATCGGCGACAGCCAGCGCAGCATCGTGGTCGAGATGATGGCTGACGGCCTGCATGTATACGACAATCCGGTCGACACCCTTGCCAATCAGCCGACTTTCCCGTGGCACATGGAAAACCTGCGCACCTATATCACGGCCACAAGCGATTTTCCGCAGACGGCGACATGGCGTGGCGCCGAGCTTAAGCCCTATGGAGCCGGTGCCGGCATGCGCGGCATTCCGGGCGATTGCTATTCGCCGAGCCGTTTTGTAAAGGCGGCGTACCTCAATGCCAATTACCCACAAAAGGAGAGCGAGACCGAAAACGTCGTTCGCATGTTCCGCTCGCTCGAGGGCGTGGTGATGATCGAGGGAGCGTCCAGGATGGGCGATGGCAAGTTCGAGAAGACTATCTACACCGGATGCTTTAGCGCGCGCACGGGCAATTATTACTACGCGATGTATGGGGATCCGTCGATTCGCTACGTGAGCCTGATGGATGCCGAGGGCGCGAGCCCCGATAGGCTCGTGGTTCCCGAGCCGCGCCGTTCGTAGCCGTTAGCTTTACTGCAATGCAAAGCGGCCCTGCGTCTCTCGTGAG
>CABUSL010000061.1 GCA_902494295.1 uncultured Collinsella sp. | reverse complement strand
CGCGCCGGCGTTGCCGGGGAGGAGCGATGAGCAATCACGTTTTGCGACGTGTTGCCATCGCTCCTATTCGCATATATCAACAGGTTATTTCGCCCTTATTGCCTGACGCCTGCATTTATTACCCAACGTGCTCGCAATACGCCATCCAGGCGATTGAGAAGCACGGTGTTTTGAGAGGCTGCTGGCTTGCCGTGAGGCGCATCGCTCGTTGCAATCCCCTGCACGTCGGCGGTTATGACCCTGTGCCCTAGCGGGCACTCGCTATCGGAGGAAAACTTACATGTGGGATTGGATCGTTAACATCCTTTTCGAGCTGCTCAAGCTCATCCAGACCTTTGCGGTCGACTGGGGCCTGTCCATCATCATCCTGGTGGTCATCATCCGTCTGCTGCTGACGCCGCTCATGCTCAAGTCGACCAAGTCGACGGCTCGCATGCAGGTGCTGCAGCCCAAGATGCTCGAGATCCAGGAGCGCTATGCCGACGATCCCCAGCGTCAGGCCGAGGAGATGCAGAAGTTCTACAGCGAGAACAAGTTCAACCCCATGGCTGGCTGTCTGCCGCTGCTGATTCAGATGCCTATCCTGTTCGCCCTGTTTACATTGCTGCGCAACCTGCCGCAGTACTTTAACGACGGCACGTTCTCGTTCTTCAACATCCTGCCCGACCTGACCACCACGCCGAGTGCTTCCTTTGCCGATGGCTTTATGGTTGCACTGCCTGCGCTGGTTTGCCTGATCCTGTTCGCCGTTCTGACCCTGATTCCGCAGCTCTATATGTCGCGCAACCAGACCGGCCAGCAGGCTCAGAGCATGCGTATGATGGCCGTTGTCATGACGGTCATGATGCTTTGGATGGGCTGGAGCCTTCCCGTTGGTGTTCTGCTGTACTACGACGTCTCGTCTGCTTGGCAGGTTATCCAGCAGATTTTTGTGACGCAGAAGGTCATCGACAAGGCGAAGGCCGATGAGGAGGAGCGTCTTAAGAACGCTCCGCTGCAGGTTGAGGTCACTCGTCGAGAGAAGAAGCCGCGCCCGCACAAGAAGAAGTAGTGGGATATCAATCTTATTTAGGTACCTAACTTTGGAGTACGTTATGTCTGAAGAGATCATCGAGGATATGCTTGAGGAGGTTGCCCCGCAGGTCGCGGGCGATTATCCCGAGATTGCACAGCGCTACAAGGCCGGTGAAGAGCTGACCGACGAGGAGCTCGACACCATTGCCGATGTCGCGATTTCCATCCTGCGTTCCATCCTTTCGCACTTCGATGCCGCCAACTCTCCTATCGATGAGTATGAGGGCGACGAAGGTGAGCTGATTTTGGATGTAACGGCTCCCGACCTTGCTGTTCTCATTGGCCGTCATGGTCGCACCCTTGATGCCCTTCAGGTTATGTTCTCTTTGCTGGTGAGCCGCAAACTTGGCTTTAGGTATCCGGTTGTAGTGGACGTCGAGGGATACAAGAGCCGCCGTCAGGACAAGGTTGCCTCCATGGCTCAGTCTGCTGCCGAGCGTGCCATTCGCACTCATAAGAGTGTTTCGCTTCCGCCCATGAATGCCTACGAGCGTCGACTGGTTCACATTGCACTTCGTGGCAATGATGCCGTCGATACTCATTCTGAGGGTTCTGACCCTGATCGCCATGTGGTGATTGTTGCTCGATAATCTACTCGAGTTTATGCTAAGGGGACGTGGTTTCCACGTCCCCTTTTTTTGTCAAAAGTTCTCGATACGCTGATTTTTGTCAGAAAGGAGCTTTCGTTGTTAGTACTTACTGATCAGCAAGCTGACGAGATGTTGAGTCGTCTAGCTTTCTATTGCAAAGAGTATTCCTTGAGCGTAACTGATGTTGAGCTGAGGAAATGTATTCAGCATTTGGATTTGGTTCTAGAAACAAATAAGACAACCAATCTCACCCGTATTCTTAACGTAGAAGATGCTGCAGTACTTCATATCCTCGACTCACTTGTTTTGCTCCCCTATATCAACAAGGCTCCTGAGGGAGCTTTGCTCGATATGGGAACAGGTGCGGGCTTCCCTGGTATTCCATTAACCATAACCACGCATCGTAAAGCTACTTATATTGACTCTGTTGGCAAGAAGGTTGATGCGGTAAATACCTTTGTCCATGCTCTTGGATTGAAACATGCCCATGCGGTTCATGATCGTCTTGAAGAATATGCTCGGAGCCATAAGAAGCAGTTCTCTGTTGTAACCGCCCGCGCACTGGCCCCTCTACCGATTCTTGTTGAGTATGCGGCTCCGTATCTGAAGGATGGAGGGCTCTTTGTTATAACCAAGGGCAATCCTTCGGATGAGGAGCTTGCTTCCGGCATGTCAGCAGCTAAGATTTGCGGCTTCACTTTGCTTCTGAATGACGCAATTGATTTGCCTGAAGGCTTGGGTCACAGGGAGTTCATTGTTCTTAAGAAGAGTCATCCAGCATCTGTCTCATTGCCTCGTGCAAATGGCGTGGCAAAGAAGAATCCGCTTGCCTAGATGTTTCACGTGAAACATAATGGATACTAACAACTTGCAGTGTTTCACGTGAAACATGGCGGTTGATATCGATTCGGAATGTTTCACGTGAAACATCCTCCGTTTGACAGCTTTAATACACACCAGGAGGGACCGTGGGATTTCGCGACGTTAAGCGTTCTAAGAGCGCAAAAGACACGCGTATCATTGCAATCATCAATCAAAAAGGCGGCGTCGGTAAGTCAACGACGGCTGTAAACCTTGCAGCAGCACTGGGTGAGCAGGGTCGTAAGACACTGATTGTCGATTTTGATCCGCAGGGAAACAGCACCAGTGGATTCGGAATTGAAAAAGAAGACCTTGATCACTGCATCTATGATGCATTGTTGAATGATGTGCCGGCAGAATCGCTTGTTCTTGATACAAATTGTAAAAAGGTATTCGTTATTCCGGCTACAATTCAACTTGCAGGCGCGGAAATTGAGCTCGTAAGCGCAATTGCTCGTGAAACCCGCCTCAAAGATTTGCTTGAGCCGATTCAGGACGAGTTTGACTTTATTTTCATTGACTGTCCTCCTTCGCTCGGCCTGCTTACTATCAACGCTTTGACCGCAGCAGACAGCGTTTTGATTCCGATCCAGTGCGAATATTACGCACTCGAGGGCGTTACGAAGCTGCTTGAGTCAATGAAGATGGTCAAATCACGGCTGAACAAGGGCTTAGACACCTATGGTGTGCTTATGACCATGTATGACTCGCGTACTTCACTATCGAATCAGGTTGTTGAGGAGGTTCAATCGTACTTTGGTGATAAGGCGTTTAAGACGCTAATCCCCCGTACGGTTAAAATCTCCGAAGCTCCGTCTTTTGGAGAACCGGTAATTACCTATGCACCTCAAAATAAGGGTGCAAAAGCATATATGAACCTTGCAAAAGAGGTGATCAAGCGTGCCTAGTGTAAAGAAACGTGGCGGATTGGGACGTGGACTCAATGCTTTGGTCTCAGAGGCCGAGTATGAGACCGGCGGTTCGGCTGCATCGGCTTCAAATGCCGCATCTGAATCAAAACTACCTATTGAGGATATCGTTCCCAACCCTAATCAGCCGCGAATTCACTTTAACGAAACTGAACTTCGCGAGTTGAGCGAGTCAATCCAAGAACATGGCGTTTTGCAGCCGCTTTTGGTTCGCAAGCATGGAAACGGCTATGAGATCATCGCTGGTGAGCGTCGTTACCAGGCGTCAAAGCTTGCTGGCCTTGAAGAATTGCCAGTCATCATTAAAGAGGTAAATGATGAAGAGATGCTGGCTCTTGCTCTTATCGAAAACCTTCAGCGTTCTGATCTGAATCCCGTCGAAGAGGCTAAGGGCTATCGTCAGCTCATTGATGCCAGCGGTATGACCCAGGAGGCATTGTCGAAGGCAGTAAGCAAATCACGCTCTGCAATTACAAATTCGCTGCGCCTTCTCGATCTCCCCGAAGTAGTTCAGCAGATGATTTTTGAGGGCAAACTTACTGCTGGTCATGCACGTGCGATTCTTGCAGTTCCCTATGAGGACGCTCGAATTCGACTTGCAGAGAAGGTTGTTGCAGAGGGCCTTTCCGTAAGAGCGACAGAAAATCTCGCTCCGTTGTTTTCTGCCGGAGAGACACCTAAGACGCCGAGGCCTGCAACGCCTCAGTCTTTTAAAAAGGCTGCCCGCGTGCTTCGTCAGGTTTTTAATACCAACGTGCGTGTGAAGAGCTCGCGTGGAAAGAATAAGATTGAGATTGAGTTTAAAGACGAGGAAGAGCTCTCTCGTATTCTTGGTGAAATGATTCAGTTTGATCAAGGAGGCCAAGATGAGGAATAAGATTTTAACTGCGATTGCATTGGCGACGACTGTCGCAGCTGGTGCCTTTGCTGGATATAAGATCGCGACAGACGATGAACTTCGAGGTCGTCTGCTTCGAGGCGCGCAAGATATCGTCGATACTTCCAAGAAGAAAATGAATGTTATGACAGAAGATGTTGCCATGCGTACAGCTCAGGTAACAAAGAATCCTAAGATTAATCAAGGTTGGGTAAGCAACCAATGGGAAAATGTAGGCTATTAGGTACCTAACAATTACTTACTATATTTTGATGGGTCCTTGTCTGATTCACGAGACAAGGACCCCGTATTTTGGCCGTAAAAATGGGACCAGTAGCAGCTGATTCAAAATTAAGGTCAAGAAATGAAACGGCCACGGTTGCATTTCCTGCAACCGTGGCCGTTCGATGTTTCACATGAAACGTTTTGGGGTGCGACTCCCCTATGCGTTCTTCTGAACTTTGAAGCGCTGCTTCAGCTGTCCGCAAGCGGCGTCAATATCGTTACCACGGGAGTTACGAATCGTGGTCTCGATGCCACGGGACTCAAGACGACGCTGAAGATCCTCAACCTTATGAATCGGCGACGGCTTGAGCGGGCTGCCCTCGATGTCGTTAAGCTGAATGAGGTTAACGTGGCACAGCGTTCCCTCGCAGAAGTCGCAGAGCGCCTGCATTTCGGGATTCGTATCGTTGACGCCTTCGATCATGGCATACTCATAGGTCGGGCGGCGGCTAGTCTTCTCGGTGTAGAGCTGAAGCGCCTCGTGCAGGCGGAGCAGCGTGTACTTCTTAACACCGGGCATGAGCTTATTGCGCGTCGACTGGATGGCGGAATGCAGGGAAACGGCAAGCGTGAACTGCTCGGGGATGTCGGCAAATTTGCGAATACCGGGAATAACGCCACTGGTAGAGACAGTGAGGTGACGAGCGCCGATACCGATGCCATCGGGGTCGTTGAGGATGCGCAGCGCCTTGAGAACCTCGTCGTAGTTGGCAAACGGCTCGCCCTGGCCCATGAAGACAACGCTCGTGGCGCGCTCGCCAAAGTCGTTGGATACATGAAGTACCTGGTCGACGATCTCTTGAGCGGTCAGAGAGCGCTTGAGGCCGTTGAGACCGGTAGCGCAAAAGGCGCAGCCCATGCCACAGCCAGCCTGGGTGGAAACGCAGACGGAAAGCTTGTTACGACGGGGCATACCGACAGTCTCGACGGAAACGCCGTCGTGGTACTCGAGCAGATACTTGCGAGAGCCATCTTTGGAAACCTGCTTGGTTAGTTCAGTCGGCGTGTCAAAGGCAAAAGCCTCTTTAAGCTGCTCGCGGAAAGCCTTGGGAAGGTTGGTCATATCGTCAAACGAACAAACGTTCTTCTCGAAGACCCATTCGATGAGCTGCTTCGCGCGGAAGGCGGGCTGGCCAAGTTCGGCCACAAGGTCGCGAATATCGTTTTGGCTCAAGTCGCGAATGTCCTGAGATTTAGTCCTGGGATTCATGGAAGCCTTTCGATTTTGGGGAAACGTAGAGGGTATCGCTACAATATGGTATCAGCTGCAGAAATTATAGAGGAGGAGTCTGCCCATGCCGGGTAAAAGCCTAGAGAACATGCACGTAGCGGTCTTGGCGGGCGGTCATTCCGCCGAGCGCGAGATCTCGCTCAATTCGGGAAAGAACGTTGTGGTGGCACTGAAGGAGGCCGGCTACACCTCGGTGGAGCTGCTCGACACGACCGCTGATGATTTTATGGTAACCATGGCGACCGGCGGCTTTGACGTGGCGTTTATCGCCATGCACGGTGCCGGCGGCGAGGATGGCGCCATGCAGGGTGCCATGGAGACCCTGGGTATCCCCTACACGGCCTCGGGCGTGCTTGCCAGCGCCTGCGGTGCCGACAAGGAGGTCTCTAAGCTCCTGTACGCCAAGGCGGGCATTCCCATTGCCCCCGGCCTTGCGCTCGAGGTGGGCGATGAAGTCGATATCGATCATATCGTCGAGGTCTGTGGCGAGCGCTGCTTTGTGAAGCCGGCCGTCAACGGTTCCAGCTATGGCATTTCCCTGGTCCATGAGCCCTCCGAGCTGCCCGCGGCAATCGCCAAGGCGTTTGAGTACGGCGACAAAGTGCTGGTCGAGAAGTGCATCGAGGGTACCGAGATCACCGTCGGCGTATACGGCGAAGATGACGTGCGCGCTCTGCCGATTGTCGAGATTCGTAAGCCCGAGGACTGCGAGTTCTACGATCTGGACGTGAAGTATGTCGACCCTACGGACATCCATCGCATTCCGGCGCAGATTTCACCCGAGAATTACGCTCGTGCCCAGGAGCTTGCCTGTGCTGCTCACAAGGCCCTCGGTTGCCTGGGTATCTCGCGCAGCGATTTTATCGTGAGCGAGGACGGCCCCGTTATCCTCGAGACCAATACCATTCCCGGCATGACCGATACGTCGCTGTATCCGGATGAGATCTGCCACACCGACGACGTGACGTTCCCGCAGGTCTGTGACAGCCTGATCCGTATGGGCCTTCGTCGAGCGGGCATTGCATGCTAATCGAGGACGCGGTTTCGTCAGGAACACCGCAGTTTGTCATCGACTCCTATGCCACGCTTGCCGAACGCGCCAAAACGCAGTCCTTCGGCCTCATCGAGGAAGATGTGATTGTCCTCGATACCGAGACCACAGGTCTTTCGGTGCAGGACAATGAGCTGATCGAGATCTCGGCGGCCCGTCTTTCGGGCCGCGAGGTCGTCGACCGCTTCGATACCTTCGTGCATCCCAAACAGCTGATTCCCGCCGAGATTACCGAGCTCACGAGCATTACAAATGCCGATGTGGCAGATGCCCCGTCGGCCGTTGAGGCCGTAGCCGCTCTCGCCGATTTTGTCGGTGGTTGCCCGGTAATCGCACATAACGCCACGTTCGACCGCTCGTTTATCGAGTCGGTCAAAGGCGGCGTCAACGTGAGCGATATTTGGATCGATTCGCTGGCGCTGTCGCGCATCGCGCTTCCGCGCCTGGCCTCGCACAAGCTGTCTTTTATGGCCGATCTGTTTGGCTGTGACTCGGTATCACACCGTGCCAATGCCGACGTCGACGCCCTGTGTGGCGTATGGCGCGTGTTGCTCGTGGCACTCACCGACTTGCCCCAGGGCCTCATGGCGCGCCTAGCCGACATGCATCCGGACGTGCCTTGGTCCTATCGTCCAATCTTCTCATTCTTGGCGGGGCAGAACCCTGGTTCTATCTTCTCTCTCAGCGCCGCTCGTGCTGACGTTCTCAAGGCCGATCGCGCCGACGATCGGGTGGACGCCGACGAACTGCCGATCCTCAAGATGCCGAGTCGTGAGGAGATTGAGGCAGACTATGCGCCAGGTGGCCTGGTCAATCGCATGTATCCCACCTACGAGCCGCGTGATGAGCAGATCGCGATGGCGCTCGAGGTCCGCGATGCGCTGGTCACGGGCACTCATCGTGTAATTGAGGCGGGCACGGGCGTCGGCAAATCGATGGCCTATCTGGTGCCTTTTGCCGAGGCAGCACGCCGTAACAACATCACGGTTGGTATTGCGACCAAATCGAACAATCTTGCCGACCAGCTCATGTACCATGAGCTGCCAAAACTTGCCGAGCAACTGGACGGTGGCCTGTCATTTTGCGCTCTCAAGGGCTATGACCACTATCCGTGCCTGCGCAAGCTTGAGCGCATGAGCCGCGGCCAGGTCGGGATTACCACCAAGCGCGATCCGGCGGACACGCTCACGGCGGTCGCGGTCATTATGGCGTACGTCTGCCAATCAGCCGATGGCGACCTCGACTCGCTTGGCATTCGGTGGCGCAGCGTCAACCGCCCCGACTTTACGACGGCCTCGCGCGAGTGTGCTCGTCGCCTCTGCCCGTTTTTCCCTGAAAAATGCTTGGTCCACGGCGCTCGCCGTCGTGCGGCGCATGCCGACGTGGTGGTCACCAACCATTCCCTGCTGTTCCGCAATGTTGCGGCCGAGGGCAGGATTTTGCCTCCGATTCGTCATTGGGTAATCGACGAGGCTCATTCTATCGAGCGCGAGGCGCGCCGTCAGTGGGCGCGCGTGGTGTCGGCGGACGAATCACGCGTTCTGTTTGAGCGCCTGGGTGGCTCGAGCACCGGTGCGCTAAGCCAGGTCTCCCGTGATTTGGCAACCTCTGAGGGCTCTACGCTCTATCTGGGCCTTACTGCCAAGGCGACGTCGACGGTTGCGCGCGCGAGCATGGCAATCGCCGACGTGTTCGATGGCGTTCGCGAGCTCGGCCGCCGTGCCCGTGGGGGTTATGACAATGCCAATCTATGGATTGGCCCCGAGCTGCGCGAATCTGACGACTGGCATGATTTCTTACAGTCGGCCTACGCTGCCATCGATGCATTGGAACAAGCTGACAAGTGCGTCGACGCGCTGGTGCAAGCCGTCGCCGCCGACAAGCCCGAGGTTGTTGTCGACTTGGGTGATATCTCGCGTCGCCTGCACGAGCTGGCCGAGAACCTCAAACTCATCATCGACGGCACCGATGAACACTACGTGTATTCGCTGCAGGTCAATCGCAGGTTGCGTGCCGGCGGAGAGTCAATGACCGCAGAGCGCATCGACATTGGCGAGGCCTTGGCAACCGAGTGGCTGCCCGAGGTTCACACGGCTATCTTTGCCTCGGCGACCATGACGGTGTCCAAAAGCTTTGAGCACTTTAACCATGCGGTCGGCCTTGATCGCATCGGTGCTTCAACGTCGTCATCGCTGCACTTGGATTCGAGCTACGACTTCGATTCGAACATGGCTGTAGTCGTTGCGGGCGATATCCCCGATCCGCGCGATCGCGAGAGCTATCTTACGGCGCTCGAGCGCGTGCTGGTCGACGCCCATCTTGCCATGGGCGGATCGGTGCTCACGCTGTTCACCAATCGGCGCGACATGGAAGACCTGTACGCCCGCGTTGAGCCCAAAATGGCCCGTGCGGGTCTGGAACTCAACTGCCAGCAGCGCAACTCATCTCCCCGTCGCCTGCGCGACCGGTTTATCAACGAGCCGACCTCGTCGCTTTTTGCGCTTAAGGCCTTCTGGGAGGGATTCGACGCCAGCGGCGAGACGCTGCGCTGCGTCATCATTCCCAAGCTGCCGTTCTCGAGCCCCACGGACCCGCTCTCGTGCGAGCGCAACCTGCGCGAAGACCGCGCTTGGGCGCGCTATTCGCTGCCCGAGGCGGTGCTCGAGGTCAAGCAGGCGGCCGGCCGCCTTATCCGCTCGTCGACCGATTGCGGCGTGCTGATTTTGGCCGACCCGCGCCTGGTGACGAAGGGCTACGGAAAGAAGTTCTTAACGTCGCTGCCCACGAGCTCCTACCAGCGCATCGAATCGGCGCAGATCGGTCACTATCTGCAACTGTGGCGCGCACGTCACGAGCGGCGGCGCTAAAGCGGACAGACGAGAGTTTTTGCCATATCGCACAGACGCTTTGACAGGGCGGGGTCATCCAAGATGCGGATGGCTCCGCCCGCTGCGATTACCTGGCTCAGTAGCCAACGCTCGGAGCCGTAATGCACGGTTACCGTTGCCATGTCTGCCCCGCTGCGCTCGATTAGGGTGATGCCGGCCCAGTCCAGATGCTCCGCCATATCGAATGGCATCAAGAGCTTTGCGCTACGCTGCGTCCGGGCAAGGGAATCGTGGAGGGATGCGACGCCCGGTGTGTGAGGCACGACGGAGTCTTCCGTCAAGGTGAGTCCCTCGATTTTATCCATGCGATAGGTGCGCTGCTCATCGACCGCGATGTCCCAGGCAATCAGGTATGTTTGGTCGCCGTTTGCCGTAATGCGCAAGGGGTCGACCAGACGCTCGCGTGGCCGCGCATCGTCCATCGAGCGATACGAGATGCGGCAACGAACACCGTCCTGAATGGCGCAGCTCAGCTGCTGCCAGTGCGACCCGTGGTTGACGGTGTCAAAGACGCGCTGGTTATAGCCGAGCTCTTCGGGCAGAAGGGCATGTCGAATCCGAGCTGCCGTCTGCGGCTCGATCCCCAACGATTCAAGTTCATGGTTGAGCACGGCGCCCTCGGCGGCACTCAGGCGCAACGGTAGCACGCGCCCGGCGTCACCAGTGAGGGCCACGCGCTCGCCGCGGCATTCGCAGATGATGCGCGCGCCCGATTCTCGGTCCGCGAGCGTCGAGACGATCTCGAGAATCTCGTCGAGCGATACTCCCGTGATGTCAAAGCGGCCGCAAATTTCGGTTCGTGTCATGCCGCTCTCGCCGGCGGCGTAGAGGGCCTCCATGATGTCGATGGCGCGCGAGAGTCTCTGCTCGCTGGTGAGTTTACGCACGGGCATGCTCGTGCACCGTCCTTTCAATGAGGTGGTTCCACGCCTGCTTGAGCGATTTGGGGGCCATGGGCCTCATGCCGTCCATGGCGTGGGCCATGCAAAATGAGGCGGCGGCTTCAAGGTCGCGCACGTCAACGGTCCAGATCCATCCCGCATCGGTGTGTGCGAGCTCACCTCGCCCGCGCGTGAGGCCGTTGATCATATCGATCTGCGTCTGAGGGGCGAACGAGAACGTGGCTGCAACGGGCGGTCGGTCGGCGAAATCGAATTCAAAGAACAGATAGTCGTTGAGATTGAAGTCCGCAGGGATGGCGTAGGCCTTCGAAGGACGCCAAGCGCGAACGATACGGTCGCAGCGGAATGTCCTGATGTCGTCGGTGACATTGTCGAGGCCGCAGAAGTACGCCACGCCCTCGCGTTCGAACATGCCGTAGACACAGACGGTACGTTCTTTCTGCTCGCCGCGTCCGTTCTGATATAAAAATCGCAGCGCGCATCGCTCGGCAAAGGCGCTCCATACCGCATCGACGGTGGGAGAGCGGCGGATCGGTACTTCGTCCACCGCCGACATGCCGGTGAGGTAGGCAATTTTGGAGCGAATATCGGCAAGCGGCGCGGCAAAGGTGGAAGAGCCGGCCGCTAGCGTCTGGTCGATGGCGTTGAGTAGGATGTCGGCGTCGTCTGCGGTGATGAGGCCGCCTGCAGCAAACGTGTGCTCGCGGTCGATTGTCCACGAGCTTTCCTCGGTCTCCTGCGCACCGGCGGGGCGAACCTCCTTGATTAAGATGCCACGCTCGAGCAGTTTGTCACGATCGCGCCGAAACTTGCGCTTATCCGAGTCGAT
>CABUSL010000060.1 GCA_902494295.1 uncultured Collinsella sp. | reverse complement strand
GCATTGTCCTGCGCGCTCAATCTGCTTTCGAGCCACGACCGTCCGCGCATTATCTCGGTGCTCGGGGGCGGCCCCGACGAGTCGCAGCTACCCGAGTGCGAGCGCAGCAAGTGGCGCCTGGACGAGAACTCGATGGGCCTGGGCAAGAGCCGTTTTTGGCTCGCCACGCTTATGCAGATGACCTTCCCAGGCGTGCCTTCGATCTACTACGGCGACGAGTACGGCCTAGAGGGCCTGACCGATCCGGGCAACCGCCGCACCCTGCCGACCAAGGACCAACTGCACGACTTCGACACGCTGGCTATTGTCAAGAACGCCTCCGCCGTACGCCGCGCGCTGCCATTTATGATCGACGGCGAGATCAAGGCCTTCGCGCTCAACGACGAGGTGCTGGCATACAACCGCACGGGCAACAATGGCGAGTCCGCGACGGTTATCATCAACCGCAGCCTACGCAATTCGCACCGCGTGACGATTCCGGCGCTCGGCGAATGTGCGAGTGACGTGATCAACGGTCACGAGTGCGAGATCCACAACGGTACGGTCACGCTCGATCTGTATCCGCTGGGCTCGTCGATCATCTATCACCATGCCGAACAGCGCCTGCAGGAGCCGCTCGATCACGGCGCGGGCGTCGTGTGCCATATCACCTCGGTGCCCACCGACGACGGCAAGCCCGGCACGATCGGTGCACCCACGCGTCGCTTTATCGACCATCTGGCCGCTATGGGCATGCGCTACTGGCAGGTTCTGCCTGTCAACCCGACGGACTTCTTCCGCTCCCCTTACGCTGGGCCTTCGGCCTTTGCGGGCAATATTGACCTGCTGCCCGAAAGCCAAGAGGAACTGGCGGCCGACTTTGAGACTTGGAAAGCTCGTGGCGGCGAGGATGCAGACCCGCTCTACACGGCGTTTAAGCATCGCAACGCCGATTGGCTCGAGAAATACTGCGTCTACATGGCCGTCAAGAAGTACTTTGAAGGCGAATCGCGTCACGATTGGCCGGCCGATGTCGCGCGCTACAACGAGCATCTGATTGACGACAAGCGTTTCCACGACGAGGCAGAGCTGCAGGCGTACATGCAGTACCGCTTTGATCTGGCCTGGTGCGAGCTCATGAACTATGCGCACAAGAAGGGTATCGAGGTCATCGGCGACATTCCTATGTATGTTTCGGACGATTCGGCAGACGCATGGAGCGAGCCCGAGAACTTCTGGCTGTCCGATACCGGCAAGGCGATTGAGATTTCTGGCGCGCCGCCCGACAATTTTGCTCCCGAGGGCCAGGTGTGGGGCAACCCCACCTTCCGCTGGGACCACATGAAGGAGAACGGCTACCGCTGGTGGATGGACCGTCTGCGTCGCGCATTCTCGCTCTACGACCGTGTGCGCCTGGACCACTTCCTGGGATTCCACAGCTACTTTAGCATCCCCGCAGGCAAGGCCTGTGCCGACGGCCGCTGGCTGGCGGGTCCGGGCAAGGATCTATTCCAGACTGCCTATGACGAGCTGGGGCCGCTCAACTTTATCGCCGAGGACTTGGGCTACCTGACACCCGGCGTTCGCGCCATGGCTTCGACCTGCGGCTTCCCCGGTATGGACGTGCTTGAGTTTAGCGATTACGATGTCCGCTGCGGCGTGCATCCCACGCCGGGCAAGATTCTGTATACCTCGACGCACGACACGTCGACGCTGGCCGGTTGGTGCACGCGCTCCTTCGCGGGCGGCGACGAGCCGAGCGGTGTTGAGGTAGCGGCCAAGCTTATGGGCGACGCGCTGGCAAGCGACGCTCCCCTAGTGATGATGCCGCTGCAGGATGTCCTGGGACTAGGCGACGATGCGCGCATGAACGTGCCGGGTGTCGCCACGGGCAACTGGACCTGGCAGGCCGATGAGGCCGACGTTGCGGCCGCCGAAGGCAAAACTGCACAGCTCCTGCGCAACACCCATAGATTCTGGGGCGAAGCGTGATAAAACCCCCGATATAGGGTACAGTTACAGCTGTTTGAATTTATGCGGGCAGAGCGATCTGCCCGCTTTGTGCTGAAAAGGAAGTATTATGGCGCGCTACGATTACAAGTGCTCGAGCTGCGGCAACGTGTTTGAGGTTGAGCATCCCATGTCCGAGACCCCCGAGGTCGTGTGTCCCAGCTGCGGCGCTCCGGCGGCCAAGACGTTCTCGGCCAGCGGCATCAAGTTTGAGGGCAGCGGTTTCTACAACACCGACCAGCGCAGCGGTGGTTCCAGCACCAGCGCCACCAGCGGCTGCTGCGCCAACTGCCCGCACAGCCACTAGAAACCAATCAGCCCCGCGACCGACACCAATCGCGGGGCTGATTCTTTAGCTACCCAGGTTTCCTTATGAGTTGCGGTGAAATAAGGACTGTTTGGCGGTTAGAAGCCGATATTCAATCCCTATTTCACCGCAACTTAGTAGTTACTTGTGGACCAGCCTGGCGCAGAAGTGGCCGTCGTAGGAGTCGGCGTTTACGGGGACGCTTTGGAAAAGTCCGCGGTCGTTTTGACGTACGGAGACGAGCTTCTTGGCCTGATCAAACTCGGGAAGTTGCAGGATCTGCGCCTCGGAGAGCGGCTCCAGGATAAAACCGGTGCCCTCGGGAGAGTTCAGGAACGCTTCCACGACCTGCGTGTTCTCCTCGTCGAAGACCGAGCACGTCGCATAAATGAGCTCGCCGCCCTCAGCCACGCGCGCGGCGGCTTCCTTGAGCATCGTCAGCTGCAGTTTGGGCAGCTCAACCGTCACATCCTTTTCTGTCAGGCGCCACGGAATCTCGGGATGACGACGCATGGTTCCGGTGCCAGAGCACGGTGCATCGATAAAGACCGTGTCAAACTTAACTGGCTTGCCAAGCATGGCATCAAACGATGTGAGCACCTCATCAAGCTCGCACGCATCACCCGAAACCGTACGAACGCCCTGAATACCGGCCTTATGCAGGCGTGCGAGATTCTGATCGCACTTGCGATCGTGCAGATCGAGCGCGGTGTGCTGACGCTCGTACCCGGCACGCTTGGCTTGGCACATCATCACATAGGTCTTGGTGCCGCGACCGGCGCCAATCTCCAGGCAACGTCCAGGACGTGTCGCGGCAGTAGCGATAAGCTGGGCGTTGAGATCCGAGGCGACCGCAGCCGCACGCTCAAACACGCCCGAGGCGACCGTGACCTGCGCATCGACCGGAGCATGGCAACCCGGGAAGACAGGCGCAACGAGCTGAGAGATATACGGATCGGCCTTGGTGGCAAACGCATTCTCATGCAGGGCAAGCGGCGCAGGCGCCAGATTGCCGGCAAAGTTGAGCGCGCCCTCGGGCGTATCGAACGAGGCCATAATACGAGCGCACAGCCAGCGAGGAAGACCCATCAAACGCGAAAGGCGAACCAAACGGCGCTCGGACTCATCCACGTCGGATGCCGTGGCAAAGTCCTCAACGTTGTCCGCAACCTTGTGCAGCACAGCGTTAGCCAGGCCCGCGGCAGACTTAGCACCGCTGCGCACCAGCTCAACACCCTGGCTCACGGCAACGCGGCCCGGCGTATGCAGATAGAGCATCTCGAAGGCCGAGATGCGAAGCGCCATGCGCACGCGCGGCGCGACCTTTTTGGGCTTATCCAAAAACTGATCGAGCAACTCATCCAAAATGCCCTGCGTGGCGGCAACACCGAGCGCCAAACGAGCGGCAAAAGCAGAATCGCGCTGGTCAATAGCCTTGGCGGACGCGCGGGAAGACAACACGTCGCGTGCGTACATACCGCGGCGATCGGCCTCCATCAGCACATCGAGCGCAAGCTTGCGCGCGGGAGACAACTTGCTCATGACAGTACACCCCACGAAAGTTCGGCACCCTGCAGGCCGGCAGCCCAGGCAGAAGCAGCCATGGCACGCTTGCCGTCGGGCTTAACCTCAAGCAGTTCAACCGCGCCATCAGAAAGGCCCAGGTAAACACGCTTGCTCTTAACGGCAACAGCGCCCTCGTCAAGCGACACATCAGACGGCGCGGCATCGAGCACACGAACCGACTTGCCGGCAATCACACAACGGGCAGGCGCGGTATCGGACGAAGCGAGCACATGACGCACGCAATCGAGCGCCGCCATCTGGGGATCCAGACGCATCTCCTGCTTGGAAATCTTGGCAGCATGAGTGACGAGCGACTCATCCTGCTCAGTCCAAACAGCCGAGCCATCGGCAAGCGAGGGAAGCGTATCGGCAAGCAGTTTGCCGCCCAGCTCGCCAAGCTCCATCGTGAGCGCCTCGGCATGCTTACCGGAAACCGACGTCGAGGCCTGCGCGCAATAAGCGCCCGTATCCACGCCATGCCCAATGCGCATAATGGAAACACCGGCAACCTCGTCACCAGCAAGAATGGCACGCTGAATGGGAGCAGCGCCACGCCAACGAGGCAGAAGCGAAGCATGGACATTCACAATACCAAACGGCGCCATATGCAGCACCTCATCAGGCAAAATGCAACCATAAGCAGCCACACAGAAAATATCAGCATCCGCAGCCTTGAGCGCCTCAACTACCTCCGGCGTCATACGATTGGCCTCGATAACGGGAAGCCCCAGCTCCAACGCCTTGGCCTTAACAGGAGAAGGCTCAAGCTTCTTACCACGCCCACGAACAGCATCGGGACGAGTAATAACAAGCGCAATCTCGTTCCCAGCCTCAACAAGCGAAGTCAGCGAAGGCACAGCAAAATCAGGCGTACCCATAAACACAATACGCATAAAGAACGTCTCCCCTCAACCAAAGCCGAGACGGCTAAAATGAGCAGCGGAAAGCCAAGTACCCAGCCCATCCGCAATAACAATTCAACAAGAACAAATATACCCAAAACCAAAGAAAGAGCCGCAATAAAAGCAGCTCTTCCAACAAAGCAATTATCAGCGAAGACGCCCATCCCTGGCCCAACGGCACCCGGGCGAACCGAGCCAAGAACAGGTAGTCCCTGGGGCCGGCCGCTTACATATCGTCCCGCGCGCAGTTTCGCAGCGTAGCGAGAATGTTTGAGCACGGGATGATATGTGGGCGCTCAGCGCCGGGGACGGTGAGACCTACTCCGTCTCGCCCGGTCGAGCGCCGCGGGCCAGGGCGTCCTGGTATTCCTTGACTGCCTTGATGCGCTGCATAGGTTTGAGTCGCTCAAACATGGTATTGCCGTGCAGGTGATCGATCTCGTGCTGCAGGCACACGCAGAACAGATCGCCCGAGGCCTCATAGCGGATCAGGTTGGCATCCAAGTCATACGCCTCAACGACAACATGATCGGGACGCTCGATCTCGCAGCTAATGCCAGGGATGGAAAGGCAGCCCTCGCTAAACGGCACCAGATGGTCGCTCTGCTCAACAATGACAGGGTTGATGAGCACGTACGGGTCATAGTCATTCTTGTCGCTGTAGTCGCAGTCGATGGTGACGAGTTGAATGAGCTCGCCGATCTGCGGGGCAGCCAGGCCGCAACCGCCGTTGTCGAACATCATCTTCTTCATCTTCTCGGCAAGCGCCTCGATCGCCGGGGTGATCTCCTCGATGACGGCGCACTCCTGGCGCAGACGAGGGTCAGGGGACAGTACGATTCCGTTGGCTTCCATGGCCATCCTTTCAGGTTGTTACATCAAATCATAGGCGTCGACGTCAACGCTCACGCTCACGCCGCGCACAGAGCCCACCTCTTTGAGGCAGGCGTCGATATCATCAGAGACATGGTACCCTACCGGCGACTTTACAAGCAGATGGAAGCGGTAACGGTCCTTGGCTCTCTCGATTACACACGAAGCCGGGCCCAGCACCTGCGGCACGGCGGTCCCCGCCCGCAAAAAGTCGGGTGCGGCGGCGTGCCAGCGGCGCTTGAGGAGCTTTGCGATGCGCCCGATATAGTCCCGCGCGTCGTCCGCGTTCGTCGACCATACCAAGATGTTGGCAAGGCGCACAAACGGCGGGTACAGGGCGTCGCGACGCTGGTCCAGGTCGTAGTCGGTAAAGATCGAGCGGTCGTGCTCGGCGACGGCGCGAATGACCGGGTCGTCGGGCAGGTAGGTCTGGATGATAACCTCGCCGGGGCGATCGCCGCGCCCGGCACGGCCAGCGACCTGCTCCAGCAAATCGTAGGCGCGCTCCCCCGCTCTAAAATCGGGTAGCTTTAATGCAAAGTCGGCATTGACCACGCCCACAAGGGTAACCTCGGGAAAGTCGAGGCCCTTGGCGATCATCTGAGTGCCCAGCAGCACCGCGCAATCGGCGGCATCGAACTGCTCGAGCAACTTCTTATGCGCGTCCTTGCCACGCGTGGAATCGGCATCCATGCGAATGATGGCGACATCCTCGGGCAGCATCTGGTGCAGCGCGTCCTCGATCCGCTGCGTGCCCAGACCCATTTTTGCCAGGTAACGGCTGCCGCACTTGGGGCAACGACTCGTGGGCGCGGGATACGGCTGCACGCGCCAGGACGAACCACAGGTGTGACATTGCAGCGTATGGGTGCGCTCGTGGTACGTAAGCGCCGTAGAGCAGTGGTTGCAGGTGGGGACGCAACCGCACTCGCGGCACATCAAAAACGGCGCAAAGCCGCGGCGGTTATGCAGCAGCACAGCCTTCTCGCGGCGCTCGACCACACGTTCCAAGCCTTCCATCAGCGGTTTTGAGAACATGGAGCGGCTGCCGTGCGAAAACTCGCGGCGCAGGTCGGCAATGCGAACCTCGGGCAGCACGGCGTGTCCCGGGCGCTCGGGCATCTCGACGCGTGTCCAAGTGGCACCGTTGAACGTGCCGCGACGGCAGCGGTCGAGGGCCTCGGCAGAAGGCGTAGCCGAGCCCAACACGAGCGGGCAGCGATAGCGGCGCGCCATCTCGGCCGCCACCTCGCGCGCGTGGTAACGCGGGCTGGAGCCCTGCTTGTAGCTGGTCTCGTGCTCCTCGTCGATGATGATAAGGCCCAGGTCGCTGAGCGGGCAAAAGAGCGCCGAACGCGCGCCGACAACAACACGGGCGACACCGCTGGCAACCATGTCCCACTGGTCTAGGCGCTCACCGGCCGAAAGACGCGAATGGAAAACCGCGACCGTCTCGCCAAAGCGCGAACGGAAGCGCCCGACGGTTTGGGCCGTCAGCGAGATCTCGGGCACAAGCACGCACGCTGAACGGCCGGCCGCGAGCACGCGCTCGATGGCGGAGAGATAGACCTCAGTTTTACCGGATCCGGTGACGCCGTCTACAAGCACCACGTCGCCGTGGGCGTCAAGACGGGCGCGCTCAATCTGCGCAAGCGCCTGCTGCTGCCCGTCCGTGAGCGCGACCGGCGCCTTGCCGCTCGCCGAGGACAGCGTGGTCTGCTCGCTGCAGCCACGCCAGGCACGACGCTCCTCCACCACCACGACGCCGCGTTTTTCGAGCGCCTTGATGGTCGCCGACATACTGTTGTAGAGCAGGTTGAGGTCGCGCGTCGTGACCGGTCCGCACTGGAGCGCCTCGATAAGCTGGCGCTGGCGAACCGCTGTCTTGGGCGGCGTATAGTCAAAGCCTTCGGGTGTAAGCATCACCCAGCGGTTTTGAATAGGCTTGACGGCGGGGCGCTCGACCGCCCACGCCCCGTCATCGCCCTTAACGACACGCGGGCTGCCACCCGGAGGCAAGAACAGGCGCAGGCATTCAGAAAGCGTCGCGACATACTCGCGGCTCATCCAACGCGCAATGCGGGCGGCCTCGGCGCCAAAGAGCGGTTTGCTGAGGATAGCCTCGATAGGCTTGATGCGCACGGAATCGAGGGCGGCGTTGCCTTGCAAGTCGCCCAGCTCAGACGCAATGTCGACGATATAGCCCGCGGCCGCGCGGTTGCCAAAATGAACTAGGACGGTGGAGCCGATCTGGGGCTCATTGGCGAGGGACTGCGGAATGCCGTAGGCAAACGGCTCGGACAGCGCACGGGTGGGAATGTCGAGGACCACGCTCGCGTAGGCGGCAATGGGCTCTGGCACAGGCTCAGGCTTGGCCTGCTCGGCAGTGCGGCCGGCCCTTACGGGATCCTGCTCGGGTTCAGGCGAACCAAACAGTGACAGTTGCTCGGCCATGGTCTCTGTGCCTCCCATCCCATACGCCTTGAGAAACAAGAGCCCCGCTCGGGTGAACGGGGCTCGGATACATGCGTTTGCGCGACTGTTACAGCGCCATCGTGCGGGCGCGATCGATGCGCGCCAGGCAGTCGTCACGGCCGACGAGCGCCATAGTCTCGCCCAGCGGAGGGCTCACCATGTTGCCGCAGACGGCGACGCGCATTGCCTGGAACACCACGCGCTTCTTGAGGTCCATCTGCTCGGGCAGCGGTTCAAGCGCGGCATCGATGTTGGCGGCCGTCCACTCGGTAACACCCTCGAGCGCGGTCTTGGCGGCGTCCAGAATGGCGCCCATGCCCTCCTTGGCCAGGCCCTTGTTGACGGACTTCTCGTCATATTCGAGGGTCTCGGCCGTGGCAAAGATGGGGGCGGCGACGGTCACGGCGTCGGCCGGCATCTTGGTGCGCGGCTTGACGATGGCAGCGAGCGCGTCGATCCAGTCCTCGCCGTACTCGACGTTACCCTCGATAAGGCCTGCCTCGTGCAGCTCGGGGACCATGATCTCGTCGACAAACTGAGCATCGGACATGCCGTTGATGTACTCGGCATTGACCCAATCGAGCTTCTTGGGGTCGAAGGTCGCCGGGTTCTTGGAGATGCGGTCGAGCGAGAACTTGCTGGCCAGAACATCGCGCGGGATGATCGTGGTCTCGCCGTCGAGCGACCAGCCGAGCAGTGCCAAGTAGTTGACGAACGCATCGGGCAGGTAGCCGGCATCGCGGTACTCCTCCACCGAGGTGGCGCCATGGCGCTTGGAGAGCTTTTTGCCGTCGGCGCCCAGAATCATGGAGATGTGGGCGAACGTAGGCACGGGCGCACCGAGGGCCTCGTAAACCATGACCTGACGCGGGGTGTTGGACAGGTGGTCGTCGCCGCGGATGACATGGGTAATCTTCATCATGGCGTCGTCGACGACGGTCGCGAAGTTGTACGTGGGCGTGCCATCGGAGCGGAAGATGACAAAGTCGTCGAGCTCCTTGGCGTCGAAGGTCACCTCGCCGTGGACAGCGTCGTGGATGACAACGTCTCCGCGGTCCTCGGGCACCTTGATGCGCAGGACGTAGGACTCGCCGGCCTCGATGCGGCGGCGGGCCTCCTCGGGATCAAGATCGCGGCAACGACGCTGATAGCCCTGGAAGGGGTCCTTGCGCTCTTGCGCGGCCTTGCGGTCGGCATCGAGCTGCTCCTTGGTGCAGAAGCAGGGATAGGCCTTGCCCTCGTCCCAAAGCTTCTGGGCGGCCTGCTTGTACAGGTCCAGGCGCTCGGTCTGGGCGTAGGGGCCAAAGTCGCCGCCCACCTCGGGACCCTCGTCCCAGTCCAGGCCCAGCCAACGCATGGCGCGCAGGATGATCTGCGTGTTCTCGTCGGTGGAGCGGGTGGGGTCGGTGTCGTCGATGCGCAGGATGAACGTGCCGCCGTTAGCACGGGCGAAAGCCCAGTTATAGATAGCGGTGCGGGCGCCGCCGATGTGCAGCTTGCCCGTCGGTGAGGGTGCAAAGCGGACGCGAACGTCTGATGCCATGGAAATCTCCTCGATTGCAGGATGGATGTCTAACCGCACCAGTATAAAGCATCAAAGCAACCTCCGCACAAAGGGCACCGACCTACTCATTGGGGACAGACTTAAATGACCAGTCGTTGGAGACGTTCTTAGTTTAAGGCTGGTCATTTAAGTCTGTCCCCAATGAGTAGGTGCGGAAAGGGTGTGAATGTTTGATTTACGCGCTATGATGTGCCCTTGCATAGAGAGCCCGGCGGAATGGTAACGGTCGCCGGGACACGTTATTGAAAGGACAATCATGTCGGAAGAACTTCGTTCCATCCCACCCCAACACGGGTCCTTTGTTTTTACGTCGGAGTCGGTGACCGAAGGTCATCCCGATAAGATCGCTGACCAGATCAGCGACGCCGTCCTCGACGCAATTCTCGCCAAAGAAATAGAGCTGCAGGAGCAGGGCTACATCGCCCCCAACGGCGTGCCGGCCAACGTGGAGAACGTCCGCTGCGCCTGCGAGACCCTCGTGACCACCGGCACCGTCATCGTCGCCGGCGAGATTCGCACCCAGGCCTACGTCGACGTACAGGAAATCGCCCGCGGCGTTATCCGCCGCATTGGCTACAACCGTGCCAAGTTCGGTTTTGACTGCGACACCTGCGGCGTTATGAGCCTCATCCACGAGCAGTCGCCCGATATCGCCCAGGGCGTCGACGAGTCCTTCGAGACCCAGACCGGCGCTACCACCGACCCGATCGACCTGATCGGTGCCGGCGACCAGGGCATGATGTTCGGTTATGCCTCCAACGAGACCAAGACCCTCATGCCCATGCCACACTACCTGGCAAGCCGCCTGGCCGAGCGCCTGGCAGCCGTGCGTCACGACGGTACCCTCGCCTATCTGCGTCCCGACGGCAAGACCCAGGTCACAGTGCGCTACGAGGAAGGCAAGCCCGTCGAGGTCACGACCATCGTCATCTCCACGCAGCACGCCGCCGAGATCGAGGACATGGGTAAGATCAAGGCCGACCTCATCGAGCACGTCATCACCCCGGTCATGGCCGCTGAGAACATGCCGTGGGACAACGCGGACATCTACGTGAACCCCACCGGTCGCTTTGTCGTAGGCGGCCCCATGGGCGACACGGGCCTCACCGGCCGCAAAATCATCGTCGACACCTACGGCGGCTACGGCCGTCACGGCGGCGGTGCCTTTAGCGGCAAGGACTGCACCAAGGTTGACCGCTCCGCCGCGTATACCGCGCGCTGGGTCGCCAAGAACGTGGTCGCCGCCGGTCTGGCCGACCGCTGCGAAGTCGAGCTTGCCTACGCCATCGGCGTTTCCAAGCCCCTCTCAATCATGGTCGACACCTTCGGTACCGCACATGTTGCCGAGGACAAGATCGTCGAGGCCGTAGAGAAGACCTTCGACCTGCGCCCGGGCGCCATCATCCGCGACCTAGACCTGCGTCGTCCCATCTACGAGAAGACGGCAGCCTACGGTCACTTTGGCCGAGAAGACGCCGACTTCACCTGGGAGAAAACCGACCGAGTCGAAGAACTCAAAGCAGCCTGCGGCCTGTAAGCTAACGGCAAAAGCTACAGCCAAGAAACAACGCACCAAAAGAAGTACCGGCTCCAACCGGTACTTCTTTTATATTTAAAGGTGGTGAAGATGAGCCACTGCGGGACATGGAATAGGTCACCAGCCAATGAATTTTGGAGCACACGCGTCTCTACCATGTATCCTTAGTCCCGAGGGCGGGGCATAAGGTCGATCGCGAGTTCCGCACGAGCCGGAGAGCACTTAATGTGCTCTCCGTGCGAGCAGGACTGTCCGAGCAGGCGACTTCGCATGCCGCCGGGCAGCCGGGGGCGACACCCCTCAAAGATTTTCAAAAAAGTTGTTGACGCGCG
>CABUSL010000059.1 GCA_902494295.1 uncultured Collinsella sp. | reverse complement strand
GTCATGCCGTCCTCTTTGAATGACAAGTTGTCGCTCTGGTGGGCGCGCAGCGTCAACTAGTTACGCGGTTCGTAGAACCGCGTAACCCCTAAAAGCGGTTGCCGCGGAAGCCGCCGCCGTTGCGGCCGCCACGATCGCCACCGCGACCGCCGCGGTCGTTACCGCGGTTGCCGCCAAAGCCGCCACGGTTGCCGCCGCGATCGCCATAGCCACCACGGTTGCCGCCAAAGCCGCCGCGACCGCCACGGTCGCCGCCACGGTCACCAAAGCCGCCACGGCCGCCACGATCGCCACCGCGACCGCCACGGTCACCGCCACGGCCACCGCGATCGCCAAAGCCGCCACGGCCGCCGCGGTCGCCGCCACGGCCACCACGATCGTCACGGCCGCCGCGAGGACCGCGGTCCTCGTCCAGGCCCATGGCGACGAGCGGAGCGATGACCTTATCGAGAGCGGCCATCAGCTCGGTGGCCTCCTCGTAAGAAAGCTCGGGCAGGAGCTTCTCCTTCTTGTTGGCAAGCTCGACCAGGCCCTCAGCGGCATCCTCGGCAGCGAAGACAACGATCTTGCGCATATCGCCCTCGGCGTCGTCGATGCGGCCGACCAGATCGGCAGCCTCGGCCTCGGCCATCAGGCCATCGAGCTCACGAAGGCGCATGCCCAGCAGGTCGGACATTTCCTTCTGCTCCATCTTGGGCTTGAGGTCAAGAAGCTTGATGGCGCGCTCGATGTTCGCCATGCGCTCGGCCTTGGCCTCCTCCTCCTTGGAAATAGCAAAGCGACGGCTACGCAGCAGGCGGGCGGCCTTCTGCATCTTGTCCATCAGCTCTTCATCATCGTAATCAACGGCGGCCTCCACAACCTCGGCCTCCTCCTCGACGGAAACCTCGTCAGCAGCCTCGACCTCGGCAGCTTCGGTCTCCACGGTCTCGACTGCCTCGACCTCGGCAGCCATGGTCTCGTTCTCGGTCTCGTTCATGATCTCTTCGTTCTCGGACATGAGACTCCTTCTTGGCCCTCTCGGGCATCATCGCCCCATTCGCGGGGCCCGTCGCGCACTCTTTGCGCTTTAAACATTCATGCCTCTCGGCAAAACGTCCATTAGTTTATGGTGTCGCCATCCAATCTAGCTGCAGAATCTATGTGCACACATTAATGCGACATGTGCGACTCGCGACGAGCGTACACCAGCGACGTCGCGAACCCGACCACGGCAATCACAGCCGCCACACGCACGGCAGTTGCAAATCCAATCGCCTGGGCAACGTCGGTCGCAGCGCCAGCCGCGCCGGCAGTCGACGCAGAACTCGAGAGCAGGCCGATAAACAGCGACGGGCCAAACGATGCGGCAATCATATTCCACGTGTTAAGCAATGCCGTTCCGTGAGGATGTTCAGCGGCAGGCAGCGTCTCCAAGCCGGCCGTTTGCGAGGGGCTCAGCACCAAACCGACTCCGGCATACACCACAACGGTCAGCGCCACGACGACGCCGATGTTCATGCTTGCCGCCGTCATCGAGATGGCAGTCTGCCCCACGGCAATCAGGGCAAAGCCGACCGGCAGCAGCGGCCATGCGCCACGGGCGTCCATCACGCGTCCGCCCACAATCGAGGTCACAGCGTTGCAGGCAATTGCCGGCAAAATGAGCAGGCCCGCAACAAGCGCGGTCATGCCGTATGCGCCCTCAAAATAGAGCGGCAACAAAACGCTCATCGAGAACGTCGTCATCATCGACACCACCACAAGCAGACACGCAGGCCAAAAACGAACGCTCGCCATGGGACGCACGTTAAGCACCGGATGCTCGAGCTTGAGCTGGCGGGCCGCAAACAGGCCGAGCAGCACAACGGCGGCAAAAAGCGTCACGATGCCGGCAATCAGATTGGTCGAGAACTCGCCTACGGAATACACAAATGCCGTAATACCGGCGGCGAGCAAAACAACCGACAGAATATCAAGCGTGGCGTTCGAGCGCTCTCCGACATTCTGAACAAGCTTTACGCCCGCCGCAGCGACCACAATGCCGCCCACCAGCGGCACTACGAACACCGCCCTCCAGCCAAACAATGTGCACATAAGACCGCTGATCACGGGTCCAAACGCCGGCCCCAGCGTAATGCAGGCTCCGCCCAGGCTCAGATAGAGACCGAGCTTCTCGCGCGGAGCGCAAGACAGCACCATGTTCATCATGAGCGGGAACAAGATGCCCGATCCCGCAGCCTGCAAAATACGGCTTGGCAGCAAAACGCTAAATGACGGAGCGAACAGGCACAGGACTTCGCCGGCGACCATGCATCCGCATGCGAAAAACAGCAGCTTGCGCGTCGAGAAACGGCCGGACAGGAAGGCCATGATGGCCGTAAAGATCGACGTCACGATCATGTAGCCCGAAACGAGCCACTGCGCCGTGGTGGCACTCACCGAAAAGGCCGCCATAATGTCGTGCAACGCCACGTTAATGATGTTCTCGTTAAACGCGGCAACAAAGGCTGCAATATACATTACGACGAGAATCGCCGCAGTGGCCGATGGCGCTACTTGAACTTGTTGCTGAGATTTGCTCCCCATGCATTTCCTTCCTCTTGGAACGACAGTCGCATCGCCCCAGAGGAACAGTCCAGGGCGAAAAATGAGCCCTAGACTTACGCCAGACGCCGTACTCGACGAGTCTGACAACATGGTCCAACGTCGAAAGATTGTAACGCGAACGCGCAGCTTTCCTTCCGCGCTATTATTAAAAGTCCACGAAAGCATAAGACATGAGGAGCCCGCCATGATTAAGCCCATCATGAAATCCGAGTTCTTTTTGCGTCTGCCTTCCGAAGACGCGGGGCCCGACGATGCCGCGACCGGGCAGGATCTCCTGGATACGCTCCACGAGCATGAGCGCGAGTGCGTGGGCCTCGCCGCCAACATGATTGGCGTGCGCAAACGCATCATCTGCGTAAAGGACGGCAACAGGACACTCCTGATGTACAACCCTCAAATTCTTGAGCAGGTCAATGCCTATCAGACGAGCGAAGGATGCCTCTCGCTGATCGGCGAGCGTCCCTGTACCCGCTATCGCCGCATTAAGGTTGAGTATTTGGACGAGAACTTCGTTCACCGCATCAAAAACTTCTCGGGCTACACCGCCGAGATCATCCAGCACGAAATCGACCACTGCAATGGCGTCGTGGTTTAGGCCACCTGCCAAAATGAGGGTACCGGAGGCCTCCCTATGGATATCAGCCGCTTTGGCGAATTCGCCATCTTAGCGCAGTCACGCACGTTTCTTGATGCGGCGGAACTGCTTTTCATGTCGCAATCAACCCTCTCCAAGCACATCATGGCAATGGAGCACGAACTCGGCTGCAAGCTCATCGATCGAAGCCAGCGCCACGTAACACTCACCGCGCAAGGTGAAGCGCTCCTCCCCTATGCGCAAAAAATTGCGACGCTTCAGCACCGCTATCTTGCCGCCATTCAAATAGGCGCAGGTGAGCCGCTCGAGCACCTCACCGTAGGTTCTATCCCCATTATGGCCCCTTATGGGATTACGGACGCCGTCATCGATTTTCAGCAGGCGAACCCCTCATATTCTGTCGAGCTCATCGAAGGCGAGGGCGACACACTCAAGCGCATGCTCCTGCACGAGGACATTGACCTGGCCTTCATCCGTGACAGCGGCGCCATCGAGCCGGAGTTCAAAAAGATTCCCTTTACGACCGACCGGCTCGTGGCCGTCCTTCCGCTCGACCATCCACTCGCCGAACGTGACACCGTCGAGATAGACGACCTTATCGACGAGAATTTCCTCATGCTTCCCCAAGGCTCGTTCGTAAGCGAGCTCGTCCTTTCCCTTTGTCGCGAAGCTGGATTTGGCCCACGTGTTACGTTCACCGGCAAACGAGCCGAGAACATCATCTCTCTTGTCGCACGCGGCGCCGGTGTCTCATTCCTCATGCGCAAGCCGGCGGAATCGCTTACCAGCGGAAAGGTAGCCTTGGTGCCGCTTGAGCCCGCGACGACCTCCGAGGTCAGGCTCTACCTCAAGCGGAACGCCGTGCACTCGCAGGCGGTCGTCTCGTTCATTGGCTTCCTCCCCTACCGTCAGCTCCTGCAGGGCGACCGTGCGTCTTCCATCGCGGCACGACCGTCATAATCCCCGCTGCTCCACAACCGCAGACTTGTGACCGCAAACACGATGACAGCGGCACGAAACACAAATATGCCTCGGGCAGCACGTCGCCGTCCGAGGCATATTTAATCAAAGTGCGCAGAAAGACTAGTCCACCGAGATGTTGAGTGCCTTACCGCCCTCGTCCTTCTTGGTACCGATCACCATAGCGGCGACAAGAGCCAGAACGAAAGCGACCACACCGGAGATGACAAGGCCGATAAAGCCCGTGTCGATGCCGGCAGGGTTAATAAAGCTCGGGAAACCGAGCGGGCCGGAGGCGCCGAAGGCATAGAGCTTGGCACCCATGAGGCCGGCAATGGCGCCGCCTACACCAGCGGAAATAAAGGTTGCCCACATAAGGCGCTTACGCGGCAGCAAGATGGCGTAAAGCGCAGGCTCGTTGACACCGAAAATCGAAGAGACAAGGGCGGGAATGTTGACGGCAGCATTTTCCTCGGAGTCCTTGGTTCGGATGATCATGCCAAGCACAGCGCCGGCGATGGCACAACCGCCTGCATACACGAGCGGGTTAATGAGGTCATAGCCGTAGGTTGCGACATCGAGGAACCACAGCGGGATGATGCCCCAGTGCAGGCCGAACATGACGAGCAGGCTCCAGAACGTGCCGATGACGAAGCCGGCGATGGCGGGTTGGAAGTTGATGAGCATCAGAATGATCTGGGCAACGATGTTGGAGAGGACCGTCATGACCGGACCGACCACAAGCAGGCCAAGGATGCCGCAAATGAGGAGCGTCAGGATGTTGGAGAAGAACGAGCTCACAAGCGCGGGCAGCGCGTTAGAAAGGGCCTTGTGCACCTTGGAGGCAATCCAGACGATAAAGATCGCAGGCAGAATCGTCGATGAGTAATTCTGCATGATCAGCGGGATGCCAAAAATATCACCGTAGACATTGGACTCGAAGACCGTACCGGCGCCGAGCGTGTAGAGCGGATCTCCGCCCATAAGGGCAACGAGCGTCGGATAGACGAGGATACCGCCGAGCGCCATTCCCATAACGGGCTTAAGTCCGAACTTCTTGGCCGACGTCCAGCCAATGATTAGCGGAAAGTAATAGAAGACCGAATCTCCGATTGCCGAGAGCGTCACATACGTATTGCTGTCCTTGGCAAGCCAACCGGCAACCGTGCAGAGCGCGAGCATCGACTTGATAAAGCCACCGGCCATAAGCACGCCAAGAACCGGTTGCAGAATCTCGGAGATGATGGCCAGCAGACGCGAGAATGGATCGCCCTTTTTGACGTCGTCGCCTTCATCGATATCGAGTGCGGGTTTGGAGTCGAACCCGCCAATCTGAACAAGGTCGTTGTAGACGGCCTCGACAGTGGCACCAATCACGACCTGATACTGTCCGCCGGCCTGGATGACGTCAACGACGCCCTTCGTCGCCTTAAGCTCATTGGTCTGGGCGAGCGATTCATCCTTGAGGTGGAAGCGGAGACACGTAATGCAGTGGCTCACGTCTAACACATTGTCTCGACCACCGACCTTTGTGATGATTTCATCGCAAAGCTTCTGGTATTTCATGGAATTCTCCTTTTTCTGAGCGGGGTATAGCATCGATTTCATGCCTCCGTAGTCGACGTGGGAGGGCAAGGAACCCGCTTCCCCCTTTGAAATCCGCGGACGCACGTACGCCCGGGATGCGAAACGGCAGAGAAGATGGAAGATGCCGATCACATGGCGGCGAGCCTCATTGGCCCATGTCACGCAATCAGGTCTACAAACGCGAATCTGCTGCGCCGAGAAGTCTCGTCGTCTGGCAGAACTTGTCACACAGACGTTCCGGTTCGCCCTGGGGAATCTGAGTACGCTCGGTCTCAAAGGAGAGGCCGTACTCGCGTGCCGGAAGGAAATACTCGAAATAGCCGTTGGTGTAACCGCAAACTATTCCCTCGACCGGGCATTCGCGCTTCATGCGAATACCCAAGTCGCTGCCGAGCTCACTCGGGAACACAAAGAGATGCAGGCCGCCCAAACTGATGACGGCACACTTAAGCGTGAGCGAAAAGTCGTCATGGGCAACGGTGTGATAGAACGTCTGAGGCTCGATGCGGTCGAGAACGACCTCGCGATCGAGCTTGATCTGGGAAATCGCCTCGGCAAGACCGGTCGAAACGCGCTCGACCTCGGGAATGCCGCGTCCCTGGCGAAAATTGCGGTCGCTACAGTCGCCAGCAGCACCGACGACCATGGCCGGATAGTAACCAAGACTCTGAGCGAGCTTTTTGCCGGTGAGACCGGCGAGTTCGCTCGTGAGCTCCGTGCAGTCGGGTCCGACGCAAGCGGAATGCACCGCCCAGTTCACAAAGCCCGCAAATGGCTTGCCTTCGGTATCGAAGAACGATACGACAATGACCTCATTGTCGGCGAGTTCACCTGGGATGATGCGGTTGTCGTAGAAACCGGTGATGACCCGCTTGCCCAAGCGACAAATCGCGGGCTGTGCGTTGGCGCGGCACTCCTCAAAGCATTGGCAAATGGTATCGAGGAACCAGCGGTAGTAGTTCTCGTCGAATTTTCCCGTCCACCAGCTGCGGTGGTAAGCGACGATTGAAGTATGGTCGTGCGTCGCCGAGAGCAGGACGCAATCACGGTCAATGCCGTAGCGCTCGGCGAGCATTGTCTTGACTTCCTCGGCCATGCTTTCCTCGAACTCGAGGACATCGGCATTAAAGAGAAACACTTCACGTTCGCCTTGCTGGAAGAGAATGGCGTTGGCGAAGACGTCGTCATGGACGCCCGTCGCAGGCTCCAGACGGTTGGGGAGGTTACGGTATCCGATTAGATAGATGTCGCCTTGCGGGGTAATCTTGCGGCGCGCATGTCCGATATTCATGCAAGTTCTCCTTTTTGTCATGCCGCGTTTAAAGCGGCAAGGATGGTTTGAAGGAGGCGCTCATGGGAACCGGCGGCGAAGCCGGAGTTCATGGCCTCATAGGTGATTTTCTCGTACGCATCGGGGGCCGGCAGATACTTTTGCCCTCCGTTGACAAGCGTGGCAAAGAGCACGGGGCAGAATCGGGCGGCGCGCACGGCGGCGCCAAACGAGCTCGAAACCTCGGGCTGGATACCAACGAACTCGACATTTCCCAGCCGAAGTAAATAGACCCTCGTACGCTGTTCGCCTGCCGCATGAAACTCATAAGTTCGATGCGGGGCCAATGAGCAGAAGTCGGCGCGCGTCTGGGCGGGCAAAAGGACGTCGACCGTGCGAGCATCGACGCCGATGGCATCGTCCTCACGCGCCGCACGGACGGCCTCAATCAACGCATCGCTCATAGCGCGACCCTGTCGATGCAGCATGCGATATCCACTCTCGTGAGCATCTAACGTTTGCTTCGCCCCGGTCGAATCGAACGCAATGGTCACGGCGCGCTCCGCCGGACTCTGATCCCCCGCGGCACCGGGCAGCAGCAACACGACTCCGCCCAATTCGCGCTCGAGAGCCGTGGCGGCAAAGCCAAAGAGGTCCCCGCTCACCAAGCGCTTCCCCTGAGAATCGTGCGATCCGTCGAGCACGGAAGACTGGACATCAGCCGTCGCAAGCATGGCAACGAGCCCGCCCTCGGCATCCCTCGCGACAAGTATGGGCATCGCGTGGTCGGCAAACCCCTTGGGGTCTACTCCCAGCCACCAGCCGGCCGGCGTCTCAATGTCGCGGTTAACGTTCACAGGACAGTAGCCCTCCGCCGAGGCGAGCGTGACAGAGCGAATGCCCGCAACCGCCTGCTCAACGGCCGCGCGTGTCGCGGCGATGAGCGCGGCACGATAGCGCTCATTTCGATCGCGGGCATCGGTGTCGGCCAGATGCCCAGGGGTGCGCACGTGAGGCGCAGAAAACGTGTGGGTCGGGACCACCCAAGAAAGGGCGCCGTCGCAATTGGAGACATCCTTGACAACCTCACGCAGATCGACGAGTAGGGCCGGAGCGATCGAGGTAACCTCAAGTGAAAGGATGCAAGCGCGCCGCCCCATCCCTTCGACCACGAAGGCACGGGCAAAGATTTCATGACGGAGTGCGTCGAAACCGTCGAACGGCAATACGTCCTCTAAGTTAATGGCCACCCGGGCGGCTCCGGCCTTCATCTCTCCCTTATCCATGGCGAACGCCCTCCTTTATCTGTCGCTCACTCGATGCCGTACAAGCGCTGTGCCGTGCCGCCAAGCATAAGGTCCTTGTCCGTATCACTTAAATCTGTGGCGCGGACGCAGGCGACACCCTCTGTTAGCCACTCGCGTTTAACGGGATAACTCGTACCAAAGACAATATGGTCTGCACCAAGGACTTCAACCGCACAGGCAAGAAGCGTCTCGCCCCAGGGCTGAGCATGGGACATGTCGAAATAAACGTTGTTCTCAAGACGCTTGGAGACCGTCTCGGTATCGGTCTGGAAGCGACCCGAGGCATCTGGACGCTTGGGACCGTGCGGCAGCAGCATCTCCTTAAACGCAAAATAAGCGCCACCGAGCATGGAGTGGACCATCTTGATATTGGGGTAGCGCTCAAAGAAATCGCCAAAGATCTCTCGGCCGATCGCCGTAGTTTGGTCGACGCAGCGGCCATAAGAGCGGCGAAGGTTGTCGTACGCGAGAAGCGACTCGTTCTCGACCGGCACGGGAACATGGTGCACGTAAACGGTGACATGGCGTTCGTTCAGGTGCTCGAAAAAACTCGAGAAGACCTGGTCGTCGAGATAGCGCTTGCCGTAGTGAGCGCAGAGCTGCACACCCGCAAAACCATCGTCGAGCCTGCGGTCGAGCTCCTCCAAATTTGCTTTGGTGCCAAAGGGCGGCACAGCGACAAGCGGAATCAGACGGCCACTTGACGCCTTCGCGTCAGCAGCCATACCGTCGTTGAAACGCCGGCACATCTCGAGCGACATCCACTCGTGACAGCCGGGGAGCTTGAGGATCGCCTTGTCGACCCCCGCCTCATCCATATCGGCCAAGCGCTTCTCGAGGGTGTAGTCGCCCTCAATGTAGTTAAGACCCGGAGAACCGGCGGGCATCTCGATCACGATCTGTCGTTTGCCGGCGGAATTCATGGTCAGATAGCCTTCGGTGTCATAGGCGCGGGGTACCTCGGCCAAAAACTGTTCGCAGAGCGTCTCGTCATGAAAGATGTGCTCGTCGAACCAGTAGGAATTTGCATCGATAATCATTGGTTGGAACCGCCTTTCATCTTGTTGAAAACATTCTAGAAAAGCAGGTACTCGGACATCAATTCCAGCTTAAGCTCACTGTATTCCATTTTGGAATAGAACTTACCGCTCACACGCGAACCTCGCCCGCTCAACGAGACAAGCGCTAACAGCACGGGCTTAGACAGAAAACGGTCGGCCCGCATCCGTTGCGAGCCGACCGTTTCATTACAGTCTACCTTTGCCGTTACGCCTGGCGGTAGTGATCGAAGAAATCGGCGAGGTCTTCGAGGGACTCTTTGAGCACTTCCATGCGCGGCAGGTACACGATGCGGAAGTGATCGGGCTCGGCCCAGTTAAAGCCGCCGCCGCGCGTGATCAGGATCTTCTTCTCGTGCAGCAGGTCAAGGGCGAACTGCTCGTCATCGGTAATGTTGAACTTCTTCACATCCATCTTGGGGAAGATGTAGAACGCCGCACGCGGCTTAACCACCGAGATGCCGTCAATCTTGTTGAGCGCCTCATACACAAAGTTGCGCTGCTCGTAGACACGGCCGCCGGGACGGATGTAGTCGTTAACGGACTGATGGCCACCGAGTGCCGTCTGAACGATCGACTGAGCCGGCACGTTGGAGCACAGGCGCATGTTGGAGAGCATGTTGATGCCCATGATAAAGTCGCTCATGCAGCGCTGGTTGCCCGAAAGCACCATCCAGCCAATACGATAGCCCGCGATCATGTGCGACTTGGACAGACCACTAAAGGTGACGCAGGGCAGGTCGGGAGCGAGCGAGGCAATCGAGACGTGCTCGTAGCCGTCCATGCACAGGCGGTCGTAGATCTCATCGGCAAAGATCATCAGCTGATGCCTGCGTGCAATCTCGACGATGCCCTCGAGCACCTCGCGCGGATAGACAGAACCCGTGGGGTTGTTAGGGTTGATGATGACGAGGGCCTTGGTCGCGCTCGTGATCTTAGACTCCATATCCTCCAGGTCGGGATACCAATCCGCCTGCTCGTCGCACAGATAATGTACGGGATGACCGCCAGCAAGGGTTGCGCACGCCGTCCAGAGCGGATAGTCGGGGCTGGGGATCAGAATCTCGTCGCCATTGTCGAGCAGCGCGTTCATCGAAAGCTGAATGAGCTCGGACACGCCGTTGCCCGTGTAGATATGCTCCATCTGAACGTTGGGCAAGCCCTTGATCTGCGAATACTGCATGATCGCCTTGCGCGCGGAGAACAGGCCACGCGAGTTGGAATAGCCTTCGCAGTCGGGCAGCTGCTGGCGCATGTCCTTGATGACCTCATCGGGCGTGCGGAAACCGAAGGGCGCCGGGTTGCCGATATTGAGCTTGAGGATGCGCTCGCCCTCGTCCTCCATACGGGCGGCCTCGTCGACGACGGGACCGCGCACGTCATACAGGACGTTATCGAGCTTGGTGGATTTAGAAAAAGTACGCATGGTGGTGCTCCTTGCAATTTGAGCTGAGGGATGGGGTTCGGGCTTGGAATCGTTGCGGGGTGATGATGCCTCGCCTTGATCGGCGTCGCCGGCAAGCAGCCAGGTAACATCGACCTCCAAAATACGGGCGAGCAGCTCAGCCACATCGCGCCGCGGGATCGTCTTGCCGCTCACATATTGGCTCATCTGACTCTTGCCGAGTTTTTTGCCGAGCATCTCCGATGCGCGGATCACGTCCGACTGGCGAACGTCGCGATCGGACATAGCCCGTCGCAGGCGATCGCTAAACGTCTCTTGGGCCACTAGAACCTCCTTGCTGGCAAAGTTCAATTTATAGAACACGAATTGAACCATGGTTCAATTTAGCAAGCAGTATAACGCGGCGCCTCATTCGAAAGTTCAATTTCATAAGAAAATGTATCGGACTCCGAGATCTGCCCAAAGCAAACAATGGCGTGTACACGTTTAGAGGTATTCAAGGAATCGAGCGGCAGCGAGCGAAACATCGGCCGTTCGATATATGGCGTTGATCTGCCGATGGGGATGCCCTTCGAGCGGACGCACAGCAACATCAAACTGGCAGCGACGCAAGATGAGCGCGGGAAGAATGCTAACGCCCAGGCCGTCCTCGACCATAGCCATAATCGCATAGTCATCCCAGGTCGACAGCTTAGAGCGCACCGCCAGGCCCGCGCGGCGAAACAGCGGCGTAATCTCGTCGTCGCTACCGCGTTCCAGCAGGATAAACTGCTCGTTGGCCAAATCGGCAAGGGAAACGACCTCCGCGGTGGCAAGCGAGGAGTCCGCTGGCACCACGGCCATCAGCTCGT
>CABUSL010000058.1 GCA_902494295.1 uncultured Collinsella sp. | reverse complement strand
CATGAGTAAGGCAACGACCGCCGAGCGCGCGCTCAACCGCAAGGGCGGCACCATGTCGCGCCTCATCAAGACGCTCTTTGGCTTTTACCCCGTGCTTTTGCCCCTCGTCGTCGCCGGCGTGGTGCTCTGCGCCATCATCAACTCCATCGGCGCGACCTTCCTTCAGAGCGCCCTGCAGATTATTAGCGAATCGTGGCAGTCGGGCGATTGGGGAGCCGCGCAGCCCAAGATCGCACAGCTCGTGACCACCCTCGCCTGCATCTACGGCATCGGCATCCTGTCCTCGCTCTTCTGGAACCGCGCCATGGCCATCGTCACGCAGGGCTCGCTGGAGAAGCTGCGCGAGAAGATGTTCAACCGCATGCAGGACCTGCCGATCCGCTACTTCGACACGCACCAGCGCGGCGACATCATGAGCCACTACACCAATGACATCGACACGCTGCGCCAGATGATCAGCCAGTCGCTGCCCAACCTGCTCATGACGGTCATCGTCATCGTCACGGTGTTCTTTATCATGCTGTACTACAGCGTGTGGATGTGCTTGGTCATTATTGCCGGCGTCGCCTTTATGACCTTTATGACCAAGCTGCTCGGCTCCAACTCCGCGCGCTTCTTTATTGCGCAGCAGACCGAGCTCGGCGTTGTCGAGGGCCATATCGAGGAAGTCATGAACGGCCAGAAGGTCGTCAAGGCATTCTGCCACGAGTCTGCCGCCGAAGCCGATTTTGACGAGCGCAACGAAAAGCTCTTCGAGGTCTCGCAGAAGGCCAACATGTACGCCAACATCCTCATGCCCATCCTTATGAACCTGGGCAACCTGCTCTACGTGCTGGTCGCACTGGCCGGCGGCATTTTCCTAGCGCTGGGCGTGCCCAACCTGAGCATCTCGGGCATGGCGCTGTCCATCGCCGTCGTGGTGCCGTTCCTCAACATGACCAAGCAGTTCTGTGGACAGATCGGCCAGATCTCGCAGCAGATCAACGCCGTGGTCATGGGCCTCGCCGGCGCCGACCGTATCTTTGAGCTCATCGACGAGGAGCCCGAAGCCGACGAAGGCTATGTGACGCTTGTCAACGCTCAGGTGAACCCCGATACCTGGCAGCTCGAGGAGGCCGACCACCACACTGGCATGTGGGCGTGGAAACATCCGCACCGCGCAACCGGCGAGATCGAGTACGTGCCGTTGCGTGGCGACTTGGTCATGGACAACGTCGACTTTGGCTACACGCCCGACCACGAGGTACTGCACGGCGTGTCCGTGTTTGCCAAGCCGGGCCAGAAGGTCGCGTTTGTCGGCGCCACCGGTGCCGGTAAGACGACCATCACCAACCTCATCAACCGCTTCTACGACATCGCCGACGGCAAGATCCGCTACGACGGCATCAACGTCAACAAGATCCGCAAGGCCGATCTGCGCCGCTCGCTGGGCGTGGTGCTGCAGGACGTGAACCTGTTCACCGGCACCGTGATGGACAACATCCGCTACGGCAACCTGGACGCCACCGACGAGGAGTGCATCGCGGCGGCCAAGCTCGCGGGCGCGGACGACTTTATCACCCGCCTGCCCGACGGCTACGACACGATGCTCACCGGCAACGGCGCCCAGCTGTCGCAGGGCCAGCGCCAGCTGATTTCGATCGCACGCGCCGCCGTCGCCGATCCGCCGGCAATGATTCTGGACGAGGCCACGAGCTCCATCGACACCCGCACCGAGGCCATCGTGCAGGCCGGCATGGATAAGCTCATGGAGGGCCGCACGACGTTTGTCATCGCGCACCGCCTCTCCACCGTGCGCAACTCCGACGCGATTATCTGCCTGGACCACGGCCGCATCATCGAGCGCGGCAACCACGACGAGCTGATCGCCAAGCGCGGATATTACTACCAGCTCTATACCGGAGCGTTTGAGCTGGAGTAGTTCGGCTCGCCGAGATGGCCGATTTGCCGCTCATTCGTCGGGCATGACCCTAAGGTCAATGCCCTCCTCTTTCGGGGCAAATCGACTCATCTCAGCGACCCAAACACAATGCGCCGCAACGAATAAAGCCTCCGCAGCCACACGAGCTGCGGAGGCTTTTTCATGCCGGCCGGAAACCGTATCCCACTTTTCGGGCCCAAAATGGGATGCCGTTTCCCGCTGGACCCCCTCCGGGAAACGGCATCCCATTTCAAGGGGGTAAACCGGGATGTGATTTCCCCTAACGGCACCTTTGGGAAGCCGCATCCCACTCTAGACGCACAAAACGGGATGAGCTTTCCCATGGTGATCCAAGACCAGAAGCATGTCCGATAGCGCGGCCAGGTCAAGAACAACAAGGCAAGCGTCACGCCAATTTGGACGAGCGTCTGCTGCAGTTTGAGGCTGCTGGCCCATATGGTAGAGTTAACCACCCATGAATTTCAGCACACTGCGTGCTACCTGTTCTTTTGTCATTTAGGGGAGTGAACTTGTGAATACTTCTGTCGCCAAGAAGGCCGGCCAGGCGGTGCGCCTGCTCATGATGGTGCTCACGGCAGTTCTCATCTTCTTCTTCATCAATGTTATGCTGCTCGTCTCCGATATCCAGGGCACGGCGCGTGTGGTCAACTACGCCGGTCTGGTGCGCGGTACCACGCAGCGAATCGTTAAGCTCGAGGATGCGGGCCAGCCTCAAGATGACCTGCTCAAAGCCGTGGATTCATACATCAACGGTTTGCGTTACGGAAGTGACGACCTCAACCTCGTCCGTCTCGACGACGATGAGTATCAGGCAAAAATGACCGAGCTTGCAAATTATTTTGATGAGCTTTGCACCGAGATCATCCGCGTGCGCGAAGTCGGCTATGAGAACACCGACATCATCTCCATGAGCGAGGAGTTCTTTGGCATTTGCGACGATGCTACGCGACTCGCAGAGGACTACTCTCAGGAGAAGGCGTCGGCGCTCAACTATCTCGAGGGCCTGGTGATCATCGACATCATGGGCTTGGTGGCGACCTTTGCGGTCGAACTTGTTCGCGCGGTGCGAACTGCCGCGCTCAATCGCGAACTGCAGAACAAAGTCTATCTCGACGAAGCCACAGGACTGCCCAACAAGAACAAGTGCGAGGAGGTCTTGGGGCAGGAGCAACCTGTCTCCGCGGAGGCGCCCGTTGCGGTGTGCGTCTTCGACCTTAACAATCTGCATACGGTCAATAACAGCTTCGGCCACGAGAAGGGCGACGAATACATCCGTTCTTTTGCCCAGCAGCTGGGGCGCGTGGCGTCGGAGACCTGCTTTGTGGGCCGCGACGGCGGCGATGAGTTTATCGCGGTGCTGCGAGATACCGATCGAGCTGCCGTGGAGTCCTGTCTCGCTCGGGTTCGCGCGAACGTGAACGAGTATTCCGAGACTCATCCCGACATGCCTATCAGCTATGCGGTGGGCTATGCGCTTTCCAGTGATTTTGATGAACCGCCTACGATGCGCGAGCTCTTTTCCCAGGCCGACAAAAACATGTACATCGACAAGAACCGCGTAAAGACAGCCGAGGCAGCCGGGCCGCAACGCGAGGACCGCTAAACCCGTAGCAAAGGGTAGCTAATTTGGGACGGGACTCTTTTGGCTATTTGAGAAGTTGTGCCATGGCGTTGATGAATTTTTGTACTTGGAGGGTCGGCTCGAGCGGATAGTGCAAAAAGACCGGCACCTCGCGGCCGCACAGGAACGGTACGCCCACAAAGGCCGGGTGCACCCCCGACCATGCGCCGCAGGTGAGCACCGCGTCACCCTTTTCCTCCGCCTCGTTAAAGAGCGCAAAGTCGAAGCTATCCACATCGATCACGTCCACGCCGCCGTCTGCCAAAAGATCGATACGCAGGCTGTCCATAGCGTCGTTGCCGTGGCGGAGCACGCGCAGACGCATACCCTCCAAGTCGGCGACCGTAATGCGATTCTTGCGCGCCAGCGGGCTCGTGCGCGGCAGGTCGATATAAAACGGCACGTTGACAATGCGGAGCTTTTGGCAGGCGTCACCCCAGCGCGGGGTCGAAAAACTCGACTGCACCACATCGACCTCACGACCGAGGCTGCGCATGACGGTCTCGCGCTCGTCATAGAGGTCGCTTACCGGCACGATCTCAAATCGCAGCGACGGTTCCAGCTCGTGTACGCCCGACCACATCGACAGCGTTTGGCGCCCCGGGCACATCATCGACACACCCAGACGCACAGCACCGCCATCGCCCGCCGCGCGTCGGGCGCGGCGCAGCGCGTCCTCGGACTGCCGCATGATCGAGCGCGCGTCGTCCACCAGCAGAGCGCCCGCCGGCGTCACCTTAACACCCGAATGCGAGCGCTCGAACAACGTGATGCCAAACTCGGCCTCGAAACCCGACACCTGTTTGACGAGCGCCGGGGTCGACACGCGCAATTTTGCCGCCGCACGTGAGAAGCTTCCCAGCTCCGCGGCGGCCGATATGGCCTCGAGTCGTCGATCGTACACGTCAATCTCCCGTTTTCGCGCCTGTGAACGCATGGCGCCACAGGGGGTCGTTTTGGCAGGTCACGCGCTCGATTGAGAAAAACTGCATCGCACAGTATAAACCTACGGTTAACGCCATTCTAACAAATATGCAATTCACCTGCGCAAATGCAAAGCATACGATAACCAGCGAAAACCACGTGGGTCGGTTAATGGGAGCGACCCACCGGGAGGCACAAGAAGGGAAGTTCCTATGAGCAATTGGCTTAAGCTCGAGGGCGATGTCTGCGCCGTGACTGGCGCGCTCGGCGGTATGGGCGTCGAGATTTGCCGCGAGTTCGCCCGCAACGGCGCCAACGTCGTCCTGCTCGACCTGGACGAGGAAAAGGTCAAGGCCGCAGCCGCCGACCTCGCCGCCGAGTTTGCCATCCACGCCGAGGGTTACAAGATGAACGCCACCGACGAGGCCGAGGTTCAGGCCGCCGTCGACGCCACCATCGCCGACTTCGGCCGCGTCGACGTCCTCGTCAACACCGCCGGCATCCTGCGCTTCGCCGCCATGGAGGACCTGCCGCTGAGCGACTGGGAGCAGGTGCTCAACGTCAACCTCACCGGCTACTTCATCACCTCGCAGCGCTTTGGTCGCGAGATGATCAAGGCCGGCCAGGGCCGCCTGGTGCACATCTCAACCGTTGCCAGCCACTCCCCCGAGACGTTCTCGGGCGTGTACAGCTCCACCAAGGCCGGCGTCAACATGATGTCCAAGATGCTCGCCGCCGAGTGGGGCCCCTACGGCGTGCGCTCCAACTGCGTCGAGCCCTGCTTCGTCAAGACCCCGATGTCGGCCAATTTCTACGCCGACCCCGAGGTCGAAAAGAGTCGCAGTCGCCTGATCGCCACGCGTCGCATCGGCGAGGTCAGCGATATCGCCAACGCCATCATGTTCCTGGCGTCCAAGCGCTCGGACTTTACCACCGGCGACGCTATCAAGGTCGACGGCGGCTTCTCCAACATGATGGGCGACCTCACTGCCAAGCCCGGCGGCCGTCGCGCCTATGCCGACAACTACCTCAAGAACAAGGGCGTCGAGCTTTGGTCCGACGAGTCCGGCGTCGCTAAGCCGACTGACCAGTAAACCAACCTGACAGGGAGGGCCCGCGGATACGCCCGCTCCTCCCCCGCATCGATTAGAAAGAGTCCAATGGCTTCCACCAACTCCAACAAGGGTCGCGCCGTCGTGCTTTCCGCCGCATGCGTCACCATGTTCTTCATCAGCTCCATCGCGCTGTATTCCGTCGTGAGCAAGAACCTACTCGCCGTCTACCCCGAGTGGTCCAGCGCTCTTACCTGGGCCTTCCCGGTCTTTCAGACCATCATGGCCGTAACGGGCATCTTCGCCGGCCGCATCTCCGATAAGATCGGCCCGCGCAACGTCGTGATCGCCGCCGCCGTGTGCTACGGCCTGGGCTGGTTCATGTCCGGCACCGTCACCGAGCCGTGGCAGTTCTACCTGTGGTTCTCGCTCGTCGCCGCCGTCGGCAACGGCCTGGGGTACAACCCGGCGCTCACCACGGGTCAGAAGTGGTTCATCGACAAGAGGGGCCTCGCCTCCGGCATCACCCTGGCCGCTTCGACCGCCGGCCCCGCCGTGCTGTCCCCAGTGCTCGCCTCGCTGCTCATCCCGAGCCTGGGCGTCTTTGGCGCCCTTAAGGCGCTCGGCGTCATCTTCTTTGTGATGATCGCCGCCTCTGCCCTGTTCCTGAAGGCCCCCGAGGCCGGCTGGCTGCCCGAGGGCTTCGAGGCCCCCAAGGGCGGCGCGCACGCCGGCACCTTCGGCGACCTCACCCCGGGCGAGATGGTCAAGACCCCGCGCTTCTGGGTCCTCATCGTCACCTTCGCCTTTGCCGCCACCGCGGGCACCCTGCTCGTGGGCAAGGTTGCCTCCATCGCCGCCGTCCAGCTCTTCACCGACCCCACGAGCGCCGCAGCCGTCGCCCTCGGCGGCGTGGTCGTCTCCGTCAACACCTGCGCCAACCTGGTCGGTCGCCTGTCCTTTGGTCAGATCATCGACAAGCTCGGTGCCTACAAGTCGCTGCTCATCAGCCTTGTCGTCACCATCGTCGCGCTCGTCATCATGTCGATGAGCTTTACGCAGGCCATGTTCTTTGTGGCGCTCGCCCTGCTCGGCTTTAGCTTTGGCGCCCTGCTCGTCATCTACCCGCCGCTCACCGGCGGCGCCTTCGGCACCAGCAACATCGGCGTCAACTACGGCATCATGTTCCTGGGCTACGCCGCTTCCACCTGGATCAGCCAGCCCATCACCGCCGTGCTGTATCACGCCGAGGCCGGCAGCGCCGCCTACCAGCAGTCCTTCTACGGCGCCATCGTGATCGCCGCCATCGCCGTCGTGCTCACCGTCTACATGATGGTCTCCGACAGCAAGAAGAAGTCTGCCTAGTTTTACCGACGTGACAAAGGGACTGCCCCTTTGTCACATTCCACCGGCCACCAGTATTAAGGAGTCGAAATGTCTGAGCTCAATCCCGTCCGCATTGCCGTTATCGGCGCCGGCGCCATGGGCCGCAACCACATCCGCTTTGTCACCGAGGAGCCCGAGGCCGAGCTCGTCGCCATCGCCGACGCCTTTGAGGGCGCCCGCGCCACGGCTGAGGCCGCCGGCGTGCCGTTTTACACCGATCCCGCCCAGATGATGGACGAGGTTAAGCCCGAGGCCGCCATCATCGCCACGCCCAACGACCTGCACCTGGGCGTTGCCCGCGAGGCTGTGAAGCGCAATATCGTGCCGCTGGTCGAAAAGCCGATCTCCAACGACCTGGAGGATGCCCAGGCTTTCGCTGCCGAGGCCGAGACCGCCGGCGTGCCCGTGCTCGTGGGTCAGCACCGTCGCCACAACCCCTTCGTCAACAAGGCCAAGGAGATCATCGAGTCCGGCGAGCTGGGCAAGCTCACCGTGTCGAGCTTCCACTACATGATCTATAAGAATGACGAGTACTTCGATGTCGAATGGCGCCGCAAGAAGGGTGCCGGCCCGATCCTGGTCAACCTGGTGCACGACGTCGACCTGCTCCGCTACCTGTTGGGCGAGCCCGTTGCCGTCCAGGGTATGCAGTCCAGCGCCGCCCGCGGTTTTGAGACCGAGGACTCCGCCGTGGTCAACGTCCGTTTTGCCGATGGCGCGCTCGCAAGCATGACCATCTCCGACGCCACCGCCAGCCCCTGGAACTGGGAGGCAACCGCTCGCGAGGACCCGCAGTACCGCCCCTTCGACGCCGACGCCTACTTTATCGGCGGCACTAAGGGCGCCCTGTCGCTGCCCCGCCTGCACCAGTTCTCCTACGACGGCGCCTCCAACTGGCACAAGCCGCTGCAGATGGAGATTCCGGCCGTCGACCCGGCACTGCCGCACAAGATGCAGCTCAAGCACTTTGTGAAGGTTGTCCGCCGCGAGGTCGAGCCCGTCGTGACCCCCGCCGACAACGTTAAGACGCTCACGCTTCTCAACGCTATCAAGGAGGCCGCCGAGACCGGCCAGCTCGTCGAGCTGTAATGCCTTAGGGCAGACCGCGGCAAACTCCCCGCCGAGCGCCTTGGTCCGCCACAAATAAGCCCCTCTTCTTCGCCCCGCGAGCAGCCTCCTGCCCGCGGGGCCTTTTGCTACCTTGCCGACGATTTTTCTGAGGCGGGGGCCATTTTGCACCTCAGCCTGATTCGTTCGCCACGAAATGGGCCTATCTACTACGTTTAGCCAATCACCCTTAACCATGCCAAATTTCGCGAAATAAAAACCGCAGGTAGACGACTTGCCGATTTTCGGAAAAACCAGGCATGGTCAGCCCCTACGGGTAAAACGTAGTAGATAGGCCGTTTTCGTGGCGCGGCCCCAAAACAGCCTTTTGGGACGGGTGGTATCCTTGGTAGCCCTGTGTCGCAAACGCACCTTAAACGCAAGGAGTCCCATGGATCTTATCGCCCAGCTCGCCCGCGAGCTCAACCTTAAGGCCGCCAACATCGAGGCGGCCGTCAAGCTCATCGACGAGGGCAACACCATCCCCTTTATCTCGCGCTACCGCAAGGAAGCCACAGGCGGAATGGACGACGTCGCCCTGCGCGCGCTCGACGAGCGCCTGTCCTACCTGCGCAATCTTGAGCAGCGTAAAGAGGACGTCATTCTGCTCATCGACGCCCAGGGCAAGCTCACGCCCGAACTCGAGCAGCAGATTCGCGAGACCACGCAGCTCCAGCGTGTCGAGGACCTCTACAAGCCCTACCGCAAAAAGCGCATGACTCGCGCGCAGAAGGCCCGCGAAGCCGGCCTGGAGCCGCTCGCCAACATGATCATCATGCAGGCCTCGGCCAAGGGCAGCGCACTCGACGCCGCCGCGGACTACGTCAACGAGGAGGCCGGCTTCGACACGCCCGAGAAGGCGCTCGCCGGCGCCGCCGACATCGTGGCTGAGACGGTGGCCGAGGACCCCGAGAACGTCGCCGACCTGCGCGCCTTTACGCAAAACACCGCCGACATCATCGTCGAGGCCACCGACCCCGCCGAGAAGACCCCCTACGAGCCGTACTACAGCTATGATGAGCCGCTGCGCCGTATACCCAACCACCGCGTGCTGGCTATCGACCGCGGTGAGCGCGAGGGCAAGCTCCGCGTGCGCGTGAACGTCGACGGCGCCGCTGCCACGGCACGCCTCAGCAGCCGTTGGCCCCGACGCCAGGGCGTCTTCGCGCCCGTCTTTGACGCCGCCATCGCCGACGGTTACAAGCGCCTCATGGCCCCCTCGCTGGAGCGCGAGGCCCGCGCCAAGCTCACCGTCCGCGCGCAGACCGAGGCCATTAATGTCTTTGCCAAGAATCTCGAGGGCCTGCTCTCGGCGCGCCCCGTCCGTGGCGCCCGCGTGCTCGCGCTCGACCCGGGCTACCGCACCGGCTGCAAGGTCGCCGTCATGGACGAGACCGGCAAGCTGCTCGACCACGGCGTGGTCTACCCCACCAAACCGCGCCACGACGTCGCCGGCACCAAGCGCGAGCTCGCCCGCCTCGTCAAAAAGGACGACGTCAACACCATCGTCATCGGCAACGGCACCGCCAGCCGCGAGACCGAGGAAGTCGTCTCGGAGTTCATCGCCGAGCAGGCGCCTGAGCTGCGATACACCATCGTCAACGAGGCCGGCGCGTCGGTGTACTCCGCCTCCGAGCTCGCCAGCCAGGAGTATCCCGATCTGGACGTCACCGTGCGTGGCGCCATGAGCCTGGGCCGCCGCCTGCAGGACCCGCTGGCAGAGCTCGTCAAGATCCCGCCCCAGTCTATCGGCGTGGGCCAGTACCAGCACGACCTTGACCAGGCCGAGCTCTCGCGCACTCTGGGCCACGTGGTGGAGGACGTCGTCAACCGCGTGGGCGTCGACGTGAATACCGCGAGCGCAAGCCTGCTGGGATACGTATCGGGCATCACGCCGAGCGTGGCCAAAAACATCGTGGCCTACCGCGAGGAAAACGGTGCCTTTACCGATCGCCGCCAGCTTAAGAAGGTCCCCAAACTAGGACCCAAGGCATACCTCAACGCCGCGGGCTTCCTGCGCATCAGCGGCGGCAAGAACCCGCTCGACGCGACGAGCGTCCACCCCGAGAGCTACGAGGTGGCCACGTCCGTCCTGGAACGCGCCGGCGTTAAAGCCAGCGAGCTCAGCCGCGGCGGCGTGCCCGACATCGAGCGCCGCCTGGGCAGCATCTCGGCGCTGGCAAGCGACCTGAACTGCGGCACCCTCACGCTCATCGACATCGTCAACGAGCTCAAGAAGCCCGGCCGCGACCCGCGCGACGACGCACCCGAGGTGGTCTTTAGCCGCTCAGCGCTTTCCATCGACGACCTGGAACCCGGCATGGAGCTCAAGGGCACGGTGCGCAACGTCGTCGACTTTGGCGCCTTCGTCGACGTGGGCGTGCACCAGGACGGCCTCGTGCACATCTCCAAACTGGCCAACCGCTTTGTCAAGCACCCCAGCGACGTGGTGCGCGTCGGTGACACGGTCAAGGTGTGGGTCGAAAAGGTCGATCGCGACCGCAAGAAGATCTCGCTCACCATGGTGCAGGGCAAGTAAACCGCCAAAGCAAAGGTACCCCCTGTAGCGACGTGCAAAATCGCGAGTATTCTGCAAATTCCACCGTTCCGGGTGCCCCTCAGAGACGAAAAAGCAAAAAACAGCCCCCGTTTTAGCGTCGTCAGAGCCAAAACGGGGGCCGTTCCATGCTTCGGTAAACTGGTAAAAGCCTTTACCTTGCTGAATACTCGCGATTTTGCACGTCGCTACAGGGGGTACCCTTGCTTACGGCAGAATATGAAAGCCGAGCGAGGCGATATCCTTGGCAAAGCCGCGGACGGTGTCGAGCGAGACCTCGTACGGGTCGCGGCCGATGTTCTTGCGCTTGGCCAGGATGCTGTTGGGCACCGTAATGATCTGGCAACCGCAGGCCTCGGCCTGGTAAATGTTGATGAGCTCGCGCGTGGACGCCCACAGGACCTCGCAGTTGGGCTTTGCGGCGGCCTTCTTGACCGACTCCGTCATAAACGGAATGGGATCGACGCCGGTGTCGGCGATGCGGCCGGCAAAGAGCGAGATGATGGACGGCGTCTCGGTGTCAACGGCCTCGACCATCTCATCGACCTGCGTAGGCGTAAAGATAGTAGTGACGTTGACCTTGATGCCGTCGGCGGAAAGCTTGCGGACCAGCTCGGCGGTGGACTCGCCCTTGGTAGTCACGCACGGAATCTTGACGTAGACGTTCTCGGCCCAGGTAGCGATCTCGCGGGCCTCGACCTCCATGGTCTCGACGTCGTCGGCAAAGACCTCAAACGACACGGACACATCGGTGATGTGGGCCAGGACCTCCTTGGCAAACGCGCGGTAATCCGTCACGCCGCCCTTCTTCATAAGGGACGGGTTGGTCGTGAAACCCTGAACGTTGCCGTTCTCGTACATGTCGAGCATGCCCTCGAGGTTTGCACCGTCAGCGAACACCTTGATTGCCATCTGCCTGATTCCTTTCGCTAGCATACGGCCGATAAACTGCTAAACACTTTACCTACGTTTATCAAGGCGTGAGCTGCGGTTTTTTATCTTCTCGGCGAACGGTATAAACACCTCAGTGTTTGGATTGATAAATCGATTGAGCATGCAAAAGCAAAGAGTCGCAGTTTG
>CABUSL010000057.1 GCA_902494295.1 uncultured Collinsella sp. | reverse complement strand
CGTGTGGCTACGACGACGTTGACGAGCGCGCTCGGAATAGCGAGCCACGTTATCGCGACTGTAGATCTTGGCCTGCGCACCAGTTGAGGGTCTTCGGGCGGTAGTATCCGCGAGGGGCTTTTTATTGAACATAGGCAACCTGTATTAGTAGATGACGGGATCGGGGACGGTAGCATGCTCGACATGCGCGCCGAGCGCCTGCAGCTTTTCGACAAACTGCTCGTAGCCGCGCTTGATGTGATGGATAGCCGAAACCTCGGTCGTCCCGTCGGCGATCAAGCCCGCTACGACGAGGGCCGCTCCGCCACGCAGATCGGGCGAGGTAACCTGTGCGCCCGAGAAGCCCTTGACGCCATGAATCATGGCATGATGACTCTCGATACGAATGTCGGCACCCATGCGCACCAGCTCAGAGGCAAACATAAAGCGATTCTCGAAGATGTTCTCGGTAATAACGGAACTGCCGTCGGCAAGGGCGGAGAGTACCATAATCTGCGCCTGCATGTCCGTCGGGAAACCGGGGAACGGAAGCGTCTGGATGTCGACCGGCTTGATACGCTCGGCACGGTTTACATGGACGCCATCCTCGACGCGCTCGCAGTCGATACCCATGAGCTCCATCTTCTTGAGCACCATGCCCAAGTGAATGGGGCAAAAGCCCGTGACATCGACACCGCGATCGTCGGCCATCAACGCACCGGCAACGATAAAGGTACCGGCCTCGATGCGGTCGCCCACCACGCGATGGGTAACGGGATGGAGCTCTTCCACGCCTTCGATAGTCACGACGGGCGTACCCGCGCCGACAATCTTGGCGCCCATCTCGTTGAGCATGTTAGCGAGATCGACGATCTCGGGCTCGCGGGCGGCATTGTCGATAACCGTGGTACCCTGCGCGCGCACGGATGCCATAATGAGGTTCTCGGTCGCACCGACGCTGGCGAACTCGAGCGTGACGGTGGTACCGCGCAGACCTTGGGGCGCATTAGCGTTGATGTAACCGTGGGCGGTATCGAACTCAACGCCCAGGGCCTCAAGACCAAGAATGTGCATATCGATCTTGCGAGCACCCAGGTTGCAGCCGCCGGGCATGGCTATCTTGGCACGATGGAAACGGCCCAGCAGGGGTCCCATCACGGCTGTGGAAGCACGCATCTTGGCAACGAGCTCGTAGGGGGCCTCCCAAGAATCGACCTGAGAGGTATCAATCTCGAGCGTATGCTCGTCGAGAACATCGATCGTAGCGCCCATGCCCTTGAGCACCTTGCCCATCACGTGGACATCGGAAATATCGGGCACGTTCCGCAGCGTCGTCTTGCCCGGCGCCAGAAGCGTTGCCGCCATAAGTTTGAGCGCGGAGTTCTTAGCACCCGAAACAGGCACGGAACCTCCGATGGCGTGGCCACCCTCAACGCGGATAATATCCAAGGTCTACCCTTTCAAAAAGCATGCCCGGGGTGGCTGGGCCATCCCGGGCATGATGTGTTCGCAAATGGTCGAACGCTAAATCGTTTGACTATTGGGCAAGCTTGAGCTTACACCATGCGATTTCATTATAGAGGTAGGCGCGGCGTGCATCATCCTCCGACAAATTACCCAGCTTCTCTTCAAAACCTTGAATATCAGCTTTAAGCTTGTCGGCATCGACGGTCGCCAAATCGCAAGCGCGCTCGGCGAGAACGGTCACGACATCGTCCGCAACCTGGGCATAGCCGCCGGCCACGGCAAACGTGTGGTCGACAGTGCCCATGGCCTTATCGGAAACGCGAACGTAACCGCGGTCGATCGTGCAGATCTCGCTGGAGTGAGCAGGCAGAACGCCAAACTCGCCATCCGTGGACGGAATCGACACAAACGCAGCGTCGCCCTCATAGGCGCAGCTCACGGGGCACACGATGCGGATACGCATAACCTACTTCTCCCCCATCTTGCGGGCGCGCTCGCGCACGTCCTCAATCGTGGAAGCATAGCGGAAAGCCTGCTCGGGCAGGTCATCGGCCTTGCCGTCGACAATCTCGGCGAAAGAGCGGACGGTATCCTCGACGCGGACGTAGACACCGGGGTTGCCGGTGAACTTCTCGGCGACGTGGAAGGACTGCGAGAGGAACTGCTGAATCTTACGGGCACGGTTGACCGTAAGGCGCTGCTCCTCGGACAGCTCGTCCATACCCAGAATGGCGATGATGTCCTGAAGGTCGGAGTACTCCTGCAGGAGCTCCTGGACCTTGACGGCGACACGGTAGTGCTCCTCGCCGACGATCGAGGGATCGAGAGCGTCGGAGGAAGACGCGAGCGGGTCGATAGCCGGGAACAGGCCGAGCGACGAAATGCTACGCGAAAGAACCGTGGTGGCGTCGAGGTGCGTAAACGTCGTGGCAGGCGCCGGGTCGGTCAGGTCGTCTGCGGGGACGTAGACAGCCTGGACGGAGGTAATGGAACCCGTCTTGGTCGAGGTAATGCGCTCCTGGAGGTCGCCCATCTCGGTTGCCAGCGTGGGCTGGTAACCAACGGCGGACGGCATACGGCCCAGCAGTGCGGAAACCTCGGAACCTGCCTGGGAGAAGCGGAAGATGTTGTCGATGAACAGCAGAACGTCCTGGCCACGATCACGGAAATACTCAGCGGTGGTAAGGCCGGCCAGACCGATGCGCAGACGCGCTCCGGGCGGCTCGTTCATCTGACCATAGACCAAGCAGGTCTTGTCGATAACGCCAGACTCGCTCATCTCGAGGAACAGGTCGGTGCCCTCGCGGGTACGCTCGCCGACGCCGGTGAACACCGAGGTGCCGCCGTGCTCCTGGGCGAGGTTGTTGATGAGCTCCTGAATCAAAACGGTCTTGCCGACGCCAGCGCCGCCAAACAGACCCGTTTTGCCGCCACGGATGTAGGGCTCGAGCAGGTCAACGGCCTTGATGCCGGTCTCGAAGATCTCGGTCTTGGTGGTGAGCTCGTCAAAGCGGGGCGCTGCATGGTGGATGGGGTAGAACTCCTCCACCTCGGGCATGGGCTTGCCGTCGACGGGCTTGCCCATGACGTTCCAAATACGGCCGAGCGTCTCGGGGCCAACAGGCATCTTCATGGGCTCACCGGTATCGGTGGCGATGAGGCCGCGCTGCAGGCCGTCGGTCGAGGACATGGCGACCGTGCGGACGACGCCGCCCGGAAGCTGGCTCTCGACCTCGAGGATCGTGCTCAGATGACCGATCGGGGTCTCGGCCTCGACCGTGAGCGCGTTGTAGATCGGGGGCACCGCACCGTCAAACTTGACGTCGACGACAGGACCGATGATTCGCACGATGCGACCATCACCGGCAGTCGTCTTCTTGGTGGCTTCCTCGACCGCAAGCTTTACGGTGTTATTAGCCATTACTGTTCCTCCAATGCTGAGGCTCCGCCGACGATCTCGTTAATCTCGGTCGTGATCGAAGCCTGGCGCACGCGACTATACGTGCGGGTAAGGGTCGAGATGATCGCGGTGGCGTTTTCCGTCGCGGAGTGCATGGCCTTGCGGCGTGCACCCTGCTCGGCAGCCGCCGAATCGATCAGGGCCTGGTAGATGACCGTCAGGATATAAGACGGCACAAGCTTGCCGAGAACATGCTCGGGAGAGGGCACGAACTCGAACGTGGACGAGATGCGCTTAGGGGCGTCGGTCTCGTTCTTACGCGGACCGTGGGCCATAGCGATCATCTCGGGGTCGAGCGGCAACAGATGCTCGACGCGAAGCTCCTGATCCACGCGGTTCTTGGCGTGGTGGTAGACAAGCTCGACACGGTCAAGCTCACCGGCACGATACGCATCGCAGATATGAGAGGAGATCATGCGGGCCTGATTGAAATCGGGCTCAGAGGAGTTGCCCTCAAAGTGCATGACGACGTTTGCGCGGTCACGGAAATACGTGGCCGGTTTGCGCCCACACGCGATGATCTCGCACTCGATGCCGTCGTTCGCCCAAGAAGCGGCGAGCTTTTCGGCCGTGCGCTCCACCGTCGTATTGAAACCGCCGGCAAGGCCGCGGTCCGAGGCAATAACGACAATCAGGCCATGCTTGACGCTCTCATGCTTCTGCAGCATGGGATCGGTGCCCGAACAGGAGGCGTCGCCGGCGACCGTCAACATGACGTCGGTCAGCGCCTCCTTATAGGGCTCGGCCTGCTTGGAGCGATCGAGAGCACGACGGATCTTGGCCGTAGAGACCATCTCCATCGTGCGCGTGATCTGCTTGGTCGTGGTAACCGAGGAGATTCGCTTCTTAATGTCGCGAAGGTTGGCCATGGGGCTTAGTTCTCCTCTGATCCAGAAACATCCGAATGGTGCTTGGCCATGAACTGCTGCTTGAAGTCGCCGATGACGCGCAAGAGCTCAGCCTTGGTGTCATCATCGATCTTCTTGGCGCGAACCTTGTCGAGCAGCGAGCCAAAGCCATTGTCCATGTACTCGATAAGCTCGGCACGGAAAGGCAGCACGTCGGCGATCTCCAGGTCATCCAGGAAGCCCTCGTTGCCAGCGAACAGCGTAACGATCTGCTCGCCAACCTCAAACGGCTTGTAACGCGGCTGCTTAAGGAGCTCAGTCATGCGAGCGCCGTGGGTAAGCTGCTTTTGCGTGGCCTCGTCGAGGTCGGAGCCGAACTGCGTGAAGCCGGCGAGCTCCTGGTACGAAGCAAGGTCCAGACGGAGGTTGCCGGCGACCTGCTTCATGGCCTTGGTCTGCGCGTCGCCACCGACGCGGGACACGGAAATGCCCACGTCGACTGCCGGGCGCTGGCCCTGGAAGAAGAGCTCGGACTGCAGGTAGATCTGACCATCGGTAATGGAAATGACGTTGGTCGGAATGTAGGCCGAGACGTCGCCGTCCTGGGTCTCGATGATCGGAAGAGCCGTCATGGAGCCATAACCGTTCTTCTTGGACATCTTGACTGCACGCTCGAGCAGACGAGAGTGCAGGTAGAAGATGTCGCCAGGATAGGCCTCGCGTCCGGGCGGACGATGCAGCGTCAGAGACATCTGACGGTAAGCCACAGCCTGCTTGGACAGGTCGTCGTAGATGACGAGCACGTGGCCACCGGGGTTGGTCTCGCTGGCGGGCTTGCCGTCCTCACCGTTGTACATGAAGAACTCGCCGATAGCGGCACCGGCCATAGGCGCGATGTACTGCATAGGGGCGGAATCGGCAGCGGTGGCCGAAACGATGATGGTGTAGTCGAGCGCACCGTGCTGAGCGAGGGTCTCGCGGATGTTGGCAACCGTGGAGGCCTTCTGGCCGATGGCGACATAGATGCAGACCATGCCCTTGCCGCGCTGGTTGAGGATAGCGTCGATGGCGATGGCGGTCTTACCGGTCTTACGGTCGCCGATGATGAGCTCACGCTGACCGCGGCCAATAGGCACCATGGAGTCGATAGCGAGCAGACCGGTCTGAACCGGCTCACACACCGGGGTACGGTCGATGACGCCGGGGGCCTTGAACTCGATGGGGCGACGGTGCGTGGCGACGATGTCGCCCAGGCCGTCGATGGGCTGGCCGAGCGGATTGACGACGCGGCCGAGCATGGCGCGGCTCACAGGGATATCCATAATGCGGCCAGTGGTGCGGCACTCGTCGCCTTCCTTGATGGAGTCGACGGCACCAAACAGAACGGCGCCGACCTCGTCACGGTCAAGGTTCTGGGCAAGGCCGAAGACGGTCTCACCGGTATCGGAGCTCTTGAACTCCAGAAGCTCGCCTGCCATGGCGCTCTTGAGGCCGGAGACGCGCGCGATGCCGTCGCCTACCTCGTCGACCGTTGAAACCTCATGCGTATCGACCGTCGCGGAGAGGCTCGTGAGCTGCTCCTGCAGTTTCTTGGCGATATCCTGGGCATTGAGGGTTTCGGACATTAGGCTTCACCTCCGTACGAATTAGCAGAGTTTGCGAGGGTCTCCTGCGCGATGCGCAGCTGCGTCTTGACGGAAATGTCACGACGCTCGCCGCGGGCCTCGAGCACCAGGCCGCCCACGATAGACGGGTCGACCTGCTCGATAAGGAATACCTTGCGACCGAAGTCCTGCTCGCATTTCTTAGTGATGGTTTGACGCAGCTCGTCGTCGAGCGGGATCGCCGTGGTGACGGTCACGCCCACTACATCCTCGTCTTCCTCGGCAACATACTTAAAGGCAGCTGCCACCTTGGGAAGAAGGTCGAGCTGGTCGCGCTTGGACATGGTGTCGAGCACGGCGATGATCTCGGGGCTGGCAGAAGCCAGACGCTCGATCATCTCGAGGTCCTCGAACACATGGTTCTCGGCCTTGGCGGCTTCCAAAAGGGAGCGCGCGTAGGTCTCGAGTACCTTGTCCTGATAGCGGCTAGTCGGCATTCAGGCTACCTGCTTCCTGGATGTAACGCTCGATGAGCTTCTTCTGCTCGGCATCGTCCTCGAGTGCCTCGCCCACGATCTTGGTGGCGACGGCAACGGACAGGTCGGCGATGGAGCTCGCGGCACCGGCGTAGATGGACTTGCGCTCGTCCTCGACGGTCGTATGGGCCTTGGCGATGATCTCCTCGGCCTCCTTGTGGGCAGCCTCGATGATACGGGCGCGCTCGGACTCGGCGTCCTTACGGGCCTCGAGAACAATGTCGGCAGCCTGACGACGGGCGTCGGTGACGATCGAGTCGGACTCAGCGCGCTTGGCGATAGCCTCCTGCTTGGTCTTCTCGGCCTCGTCGAGGCTCTCCTCGATCTTCTTGCCGCGCTCCTCCATGGTTTTCATGATGCCCGGCAGGGCGACCTTGGCCAGCACGATCCAGATAATCAGGAAGGCGATAAGCGCCGGGATGAACTCCGCCATCTTAGGGATGAGGATGTCCGCACCGGCAGCGCCGTCCTCGGCGAACGCGGAAACCGGCATGAGCAGCGCGGCCGCGGACGCGGAGAGTGCGATCGCGCTCTTCTGGGATGAAAGATTCATACTTGACGCTCCGTGCTATTTAACGATCAGCGCGACAACGAAGCCGATCAGAGCCAGAGCCTCGCCGAAGGCGGAGCCCATGATGAAGACGGTGAACACGCGGCCCTGGACCTCAGGCTGACGGGCCATAGCACCCGTAGCACCCAGAGCAGACAGGCCGATAGCAAGACCAGCGCCGATAACACCGAGACCGTAACCGATAACTCCCACGATTCCTCCTTTGTCGTGCGTGTCTTATTTCACGCAGGATAACCTTTTTATAACTGCCGGGCTCCATGGGTACGGGCACCGGCGGTTTAACGAATTGCCTTACCTTTAAGGCACGAACGGAAGACTACTCCTCCTCCGCGACCTCCTCTGCCTCGGAGATATACACGGCGGTAAGGACCGTGAAGACGTAAGCCTGGATGGCGCCGACCACAAGCTCGATCGCATAGATCAGGATGAGGATGGCAAGCCAGGCCAGCGAAGGCAGGGCGCCGACGGCGTGGGCCGCGGAAACCTGCTGAAGCAGCGGCTGCATGAACATGCTCGCCATGATGGCGAACGAGCCCATGACCACGTGTCCTGCGAACATGTTGCAGAACAGACGGACGGCAAGCGTGATGAGGCGCAGGAAGGTCGAGAAAAGCTCGACGACCCACACGAGCACGTTCATCGGGAAGCTCACGCCCTGCGGGGCGAGGCTCTTGATGTAGCCGATCACGCCGTGAGCCTTGCATCCGTAGTAGATGAAGTACACGAAGGCGAAAATGGCGAGTGCGGCGGTGGAGCCGATTGCGCCGGTGCCGGGCTTCATTCCCGGGATCAGGCCGATCATGTTATTGATCAGGATGAACAGGAAAAGCGAGCACAGGAACGGGAAGTGCTTCTTCCAGTTCTCACCCACGACGCCCTTGCCGATATCGTTCTCGACGTACTCGATGATGTACTCGAAACCGTTGACGAAGAAGCCCTTGGGAACCAGGGTCTGCTTCTTCTTGAACACGGCCAGGACGATCAGGAGCACGATCGTGGAGACGATCAGCCAAAACGAGTACTGCGTGATGCCGCAGCTCAGATCGCCCACGACAGGGGTGGAGCTGAACTCGCTGACCAGATGATTAATCTCATCAGGCAGCTTTTCAAAAATTTCCACGACTTACCTTTCGACCTCATGAGGATCTCGCAGCGCCTTGGCGACGCGAACCGTGCAGGCGGCCATAAAGGCCACGAAGCCGATCGCCTCGCCCAGGAGGAACATGCGAAATGCCTCTCCGAACAATACAAACACAACCAAGGTAAAGACGAGCAGGGCGATTGCCGAGACCGCCAGACTCACCATACCCTTGAGCATGTCCGCATTCTGTTTATCGTCAAGAACCGGCTTGAGCGTAAAGACAAAGGGAAGGAAGGCAATTGCGCCCGCGATGGCGCCTGCAACGATAGCGAGCAGATCGGCTATCTGAAACACTGGCGTCCTCACTTTCCTTTTTTAACGCTTCCCAGAACAGTTCCCGCCAAACATTGGTGACTATTGTACGAGCCAATCGCTAAAGTACAACCGAAAAAGCATCGGTTAATACGCACCTGTTCGTTTTCTTAAGACCTTCTTTATGCCGCAGGTACGGTAATACGTTTTTCTCGAACCCTGCAGGGCAAAACGTCCGTTAACAGGAGTGCGCGCGGTCGCCTTTTGTTCATCCGCGCGCACCGTTTCTTCGTATTTGCAGCCGCGGCCGTCTTAGCCCAGCGACTAGAGCGTGCCGTAGATGCGGTCACCGGCGTCGCCCAGGCCGGGAACGATGTAGGCCGCCTCGTTGAGATGGTCGTCGATGGCGCAGGTATAGATATGCACATCAGGATCCTTCTCAGTCAGCGACTTGAGGCCCTCGGGGGCCGCGACGATGCACAGCATGCGGATGTCCTTGACACCGCGCTCGCGCAGGTAGCTAATGGCCATCTCGGCCGAACCGCCCGTGGCGAGCATGGGGTCGACGACCAGGCAGATGCGCTGGTCGATATCCTTGGGCATCTTGCAGTAATACTCGTGCGGCTCGTGGGTGACCTCGTCGCGCTCCATGCCGATGTGGCCCACGCGAGCGGAGGGCACCAGGTCGAGGATGCCGTCGACCATGCCAAGGCCCGCACGCAGGATGGGCACGATGGCGAGTTTCTTGCCGGCAAGCTGTTTGAACGTGGCGGTAGTGATGGGGGTCTCGACCTCGACGTCTTCCATGGGCAGGTCGCGCATGGCCTCGTAGCCGTCAAAAAGCGCGAGTTCGCGCACGAGCTGGCGGAACTGGTTGGTGCCGGTGTTTTTGTCGCGCAGGATCGACAGCTTGTGCTGGACGAGCGGGTGGTCGACAAGCGTCACACGGGACGCATCGTAGGTGACGGTCATGGATTGATTGCCCCTTTCGTTGCGGCCGCAAAACGGCCTTGCTGACAAGGCGTGCAGCAATGTTGCCGCCGCACGCCATGCATTAGTTTAGCGGTTTGTTGTATCGAGCAGCCCATCGCAGCCCTACTGTGCGGTGCTGAGCGAGCGCCTGACTGCATCACGCCAGCCCGCAAGGTTATGCTCGCGGCGCTCGGCGGACATGTGGGGAAGGAAGGTCCTAACGATCTGGGCATTTTGCTCCAGCTCCTCCAGGTCTTCCCAATAGCCGACGGCAAGACCCGCCAAGTACGCGGCACCGATTGCCGTGGTCTCCACCGTCTCGCATTGCAGCACGGGGATATCCAGCAGGTCGGCCTGGAATTGCATGATGAACTCGTTGCGCGAGGCACCGCCATCGACAGACAGGCGCTCGATCGAAAGCCCCACGTCCTGCTCCATGGCGCGCAGCACGTCGTAGCTCTGATATGCCATGGATTCGCAGGCGGCACGTACGATGGTCGCACGGCTCGAGGCGCCGGTCAGACCGCACACGATACCGCGGGCATGCGGGTCCCACCAGGGAGCGCCCAAACCCGCAAAGGCGGGAACGAAGTAGCAGCCCTCGTTGTCGCTAATCGAAGCGGCGAGTTGTGCCGACTCGCTCACGCTCGAGATGATGCCCATGTTGTTGCGAAGCCAGTTCATCGTTGAGCCGGCGGCAAAAATAGAGCCCTCGAGCGCATAGCTGACTTTGCCGTCCGCAGCGATACCGATGGTGGAGACCAGGCCATTCTTGGATTCGACGATCTCGTCGCCGGTGTTCATGAGCATAAAGCAGCCCGTGCCATAGGTGTTTTTGGTCTGGCCGGGACGGAAACAGCAGTGGCCGAACAGCGACGCCTGTTGGTCACCCGCCACGCCCATGATGGGCGGCATGTTGGTCATGATGTCGCTCGCGACGCGGCCGTAGTCGCCCGAGCTCCAGCGAACCTCGGGCATCATGGAACGTGGAACGTCAAAGAGCGCCAGCAGGTCGTCGTCCCAATCGAGCGTATGGATATTAAAGAGTGCCGTGCGGCTGGCATTGGTGTAGTCGGTGGCAAAGACCTGGCCGCCGGTGAGGTTGTAGATGAGCCAGGTGTCGATGGTGCCAAACATGAGGTCGCCCGCCGCCGCGCTCTCGCGTGCGCCGTCGACGTTGTCGAGAATCCACTGCACCTTAGAGGCCGAGAAATACGGGTCAAGCGTAAGTCCCGTGCGGGAGCGCACCAGCTCCTCGCAACCCCGTTCAACCAACGCGTCGATCGCCGGCGCGGTACGACGGCACTGCCATACGATGGCGTTATAGATGGGCTGGCCGCTCACGCGGTCCCAGACCACCGTGGTCTCGCGCTGGTTGGAGATGCCGATGGCGGCGATGCGATCGGAATGGATGCCGCTCTTAAACTGAACCTCCATCATCACGCCGATCTGGCTGGCAAGCACCTCCGTGGGATCCTGCTCCACCCAGCCGGGGCGCGGGAAGCTGGTTTTGACGCTACGACGCGCCTGGGCAACGATGCAGCCGTATTCGTCGACAATGGCCGCGAGTACCGAGGTAGTGCCGCAGTCGAGCGCCATGATGTAGGAACCGCCAAAGTTAAACGAGGCATCTTCCATGCCCAGGCTGCCCAGATTCAACGACATCGCTTACACCCTTCTATTGCATCGGGTCGGACAGGACCCGCTCGATCTCTGATGCGGGAAGTGCGCCTTGGCGCAGGATCTGGAGCCCGCCGTGCTGGAACGACACGATGGTCGAGGCGTCGCGACACGGGGTCTCACCGGCGTCGACGGCAACATCGACCCCCTCCAGGATGCGACCCTCGACGGCGGCAAAGCTTGCCGGCGAAGGCGCGCCGTGCGTGTTGGCGCTCGTGCAGGCAAGGGGACTGCCGCAGGCGCGGATGAGCGCTTGGACCACGGGAGAGGCCGAAGCGCGCAGGGCCACGGTGTCGTCGGCAGCGCGCATAAAGGTCGGCACGCAGGGGGCTGCCTTGACCACGATAGTCAGGGCTCCCGGCCAGCATCGTCGCGCGAGTACGCGGGCATCTTCCGGGATATCCACGCCATAGCGGTCGAGTGCTTCGACGCCATCGACCAGCCAAGCGACGGTTTGCGTGAGCTCACGTTGCTTGAGAGTGAAGATACGGCGATAGCCGGTGCCGAGCGCAGGAACTGCGGCGCCATTGACGGCAGCCTGCGGATCGCGCGGCCACGATGGGAATTCGCTTGTATCTTGGGGCACGGCGTCCGAGAAGGCGTTGACTGCCACGGCAACACCGTAGACCGTCTCGGTCGGGATCAGCGCCAGGCCGCCACAGCCGAGCACCTCGGCCGTACGCTCG
>CABUSL010000056.1 GCA_902494295.1 uncultured Collinsella sp. | reverse complement strand
GTGCCGCCGGCACGCCGATCGAGGACAACCTGGAGCATCTGTCGCGTCTTATCGAGTGTGCGGGCGACCGCTTGACCATCCTTCCCGGCGGCGGCATTTCCACGGCCAACCGCGATACCGTGGCGGCGGCACTGGGCGTCTCCGAGCTCCATGGCACAAGGATCGTACCGCTGGAGGTGTAGCCCGTGGCGCTTGTATTCGATGTTCAGCAGGCGAGCGGCAAGCCCGACGACAACCGTCGCCCCGGTACCGCGTGCCCCTTTTGCAACACGGAGGGGCTCACCGACATCATTCGCCGTGATGGCGATTGCATTTGGCTCGAGAATAAGTTCAAGACCCTGCGCGCCACCCGTCAAACCGTGCTGATCGAGTCGGCCGATCACGATGCCGACCTGGTGACCTATGAGCCGGATGAACTCCACCATGTGATGCGGTTTGCCCTGGGTTGCTGGCAGCAGATGATCGATTCACAGCAGTATCGCAGTGTGCTCATGTACAAGAACAAGGGTCCGCTCTCGGGCGGTAGTCTCGTTCATCCGCACATGCAGATTGTGGGTTTGGAGCAGGAAGACGGCTACACTTCGCTGACTTCTGCCAATTTCGAAGGCATCAATGTCTGGCAACAGGGGAGAATCTCGGTCAACATCTCAACCGAACCGATTATGGGGTTCTTTGAGGTCAATGTTTCAGCCCCGCAGGGAATCGCCGCCAGCGATGACACGAGAGACCAAGCCGAGGCGGATCTCTTCGCCGATGCGATCCAGGTAGCTCTGCGCTATATCCTGAACGAGCACCACGGTGGTCGCGCAGAGTCGTACAACCTGTTCTTCTATCACCTGGGCGGTCGGACCATTGCCAAGGCGCTGCCGCGTTGGGTGGTTTCGCCCTACTTTGTCGGCTATCGTTTGGCCCAGGTCAATGCTGAGACCACGCTCGATGTCGATGCGGAGCGACTCCGCGCACATCTGGAGGCGCTCGCATCGTAAAGTGAGCGCCCGCACACTGCGGACGGTTTAGCGCGCCATTGCATCGCGGCCGGCCTCGACCCGCTTGCGCTGGGCGGCGCGCTCCTCGCCGGTCAGACGCTCAAAGAGATGCCCGATAAGCGAGGCGAGCACCTGCTGAAACAACGTTCCACACATGACGGGAAACACGACTTCGCCCGGAAAGTATTGCGTGGCGATGACGGCGCCCGAAGAGATGTTACGCATGCCGCAGGTAAAGCACATGGTAGTCGTCTCGCTATATGGCAGATGCAGCGCACGGGCGACCAGAAAACCGACGACAAAGCCGCTGATGGCGAAGGTCAAAATAAAGAGGGCGACTTCCAGGCGCACCGCGTTCATGTGTAGCACGTACTCGCTCATGGCGGTGGAGTTGGAGGCGATAACGCCCATCATCATGAATTTGCAGGCGGGCGAGAGCGCGGGGGAGAGCTTCTCGTGTCCCCATCCACGCGTGAGCTCGTTGATCACGATGCCGAGCACGGCGGGGATGGCGATCATAAAGGCCATGTCTTGCATCATGCTCGGCACATCGATCGAGACGGTGGCACCCAGCAAGAGCTTAAGCGTGAGCGGAATCGTCACAGGGGAGATAACCGAGGACGTCAGGATGATGGTGAGCGCGAGCGGGCCGTTGCCGCCGAACATGCTGATCCACATAAAAGCGGTGACGGCCACGGGCACGCTGTACTCGAGCACGATGCCGCAGACAAGGTTGGGGTTGGAGCCAAAGAAGAGTGACCCCATGGCATACGCCGCGATGGGAATAAGCACTGCCGAGACCAGCAACGCCAGAATCAGGTGCAGCGGACGGTGGAACACCTCGGCTACCTGGTGAAAGGTGTTGCTGAGCGCGCCCTGAAACGTCATAAAGGCGAAGAGGGCGGGAACAATGGGCTTGAGTACGCCGATCTGCTGGGGAAAGAGCACGCCGAGCGCCACGCAAATCGGAACGATGATCTGCATATGCCCTGCGAGGAACTTTCCCAGTCCAGCCCATTGCTTCATATGCCCCGTGACTCCCTTTATCCGCGAACTTGTTTGTTTGTATGGATATGCTAGACGCTCGTATGTGTCCGTGCGGCTGAAACGCTCGATTATTTCGAGGCTATTACCGTCATCGTTTACCGAAACCGCGGCGCGCTGCGAGGTTCTGCGTCCGTGCCGCACGGTATAATAAATCCGTTCAACAGATCTGCCTGCCGAAGCGGGCATACACAGAGGACTCATCGCTATGAACCGTGAGAGGTATCGCGGCGACCTGCCCCTATCGGGGGTGGGCGCCTATGTCATCGCTTAAGACGACGCATCGCTGGGCGGTCGCTCAGCAAAACCCCGGGCTCGAAAAGGAGCTTTCGGCTGGTCTGGGCATTCCCGGACTGGTGGCGCGCATTATGGTCGCGCACGGCATCGGCTCCATCAAAGAGGGCCAATTGTTTTTGACGCCTTCGCTCGATCGCGACTGGGCCGACCCACTCATTATCCCGGGCATGTCGGTCGTTGCCGACCGCGTCGAGCGTGCTATTCGCAACCACGAGCACATTGCAGTCTTTGGCGATTTTGACGTTGACGGCATTACGTCGACCTGCCTGTTGACCGAGGCGCTGCGCACGTTTGGCGCCGATGTCACGCCGTTTATTCCGCATCGCTTTGATGAGGGCTACGGTCTTTCGCGCGCGGCACTCGACCGCGTTAACGAGCTCGCTCGCCCCCAGCTGATCGTGACCGTCGATAACGGCATTGCCGCCAAGGAAGAGGTTTCCTATCTGGAGAGCCTGGGGATCGATTTGGTGGTCACGGACCATCACGAGCCCTCCGACCAGGTGCCGCAGGGTGTGCCCCTGACCGACCCCAAGCTCGAAGACGAGGGCCCCTCGCGCGAGCTTGCCGGTGCTGGTGTGGCGCTCAAGCTGGTGCAAGTCCTGGGTGAGCGCCTGGGCAAGCCGTCGTATTGGCGTTCGCTAATCGAGGTCGCGGCGCTGGGCACCGTGTCCGACATGATGCCGCTCACGCCCGAGAACCGCGCGCTGGTTGCCGAGGGCATCCAGCAGATGCGCGTAACCGCTCGCCCCGGCTATATCGCGCTTGCCGCGCTCGCCAAGGCGGACCTTTCGAGCATTACGGCGGATGGCCTGTCATTCTCGCTCATTCCCCGCTTAAACGCCGCCGGCCGCATGGCCGATCCCAAGCTGGCACTCGACCTGCTGCTTGCCCGCGATCCTATCGAGGCAAGCGCTCTGGCGGCCGAGCTCGAGGAGATCAACCGTCAGCGCCGCGAGATCGAGGCCGAGCTCACACGCGATGCCATGGCAAAGGTCGAGGAGATCTATGATGGCGGTCGTGCAATCGTCGTGGGTGGCGAGGGCTGGCACGAGGGCGTCAAGGGTATCGTAGCGAGCCGTCTGACCAACCGTTATCACGTGCCGGCGCTGCTGTTCTCGATCGAAGACGGTATCGCTCGCGGTTCGGGTCGCTCGGTGGGCAAGGTCAACCTGTTCGACGCCGTCGAGCGTTGCTCCGATCTGCTGATTCGTCGCGGCGGGCATGCGGGTGCGGTGGGCGTGACCATCGAGGCGTCCAAGCTCGACGAGTTCCGTCGTCGCCTTTCCGCCGTGCTGTCCGAGCTTCCCGCCGAGGACTTTGAGGACACCGACGAGGTTGCCGCCACCGTCGACCTCTCCGAGCTGAATATTGAGACCATCGAGCAGATCTCCCGTCTTGAGCCGTTTGGCCAGGGCAACAAGGTGCCGCTGTTGGCGGCCGAGGGCGTGACAATGTGCGATCGCGCCGTGGTGGGCAAAACCGGCGAGCACATGCGCTTTGTGGCGACCGATGGCGCCGCGAGTGTGCCGGCCATTATGTTCCGCGTGCCGCAGATCGATAAGCTCATCAATTGCGATAGCGCCGTCGATTTGGTGTTCGAGGCCGTGGCCGAGCATTGGCAAGGTCGCGTAAAGCCCAAGCTTATGATCAAGGATGTCTTGGTCCGCGATACCACGGCGCCCAGCGTTGACGACCCGGCATGTGAACTTCGCCGCGGCGTGGAGCCTGCGGACGCCGGCCTTCGTCTGGAGTCCCGAAAGCGCCAAACGCTCGCCCAGCTTTCCTATACCGAGCTGACGCGCTCGCTTATCCATAGCTTTATCGGCTCGAACCGGCCGCACCGCGCGCAGGTCGAGGCGCTCGATGCCCTGGCCGATCACCAAAGTGTTCTGGCCGTTATGGGAACGGGGCGCGGCAAGTCTCTTATCTTCCATGTGCATGCCGCGCGCGAGGCGGTCCTTCGCGGGCGTGCGAGCATCTTTGTCTATCCGCTGCGCGCGCTCGTTGCCGACCAGGCCTATCACCTCTCGTCGACGATGGCCGCACTCGGCATTGGCGTTGGCGTGCTGACCGGCGAGACCGTGGAGGCGGCGCGCGATGACGTGTTTGCCGGCTTGGCTTCGGGCCGCACCGGCATCGTGCTCACGACGCCCGAGTTCCTGTCCATTCACCGCGACCGCTTTGCGCGTTCGGGCCGCATCGGTTTTGTCGTTATCGATGAGGCGCATCATGCCGGTCTTGCCAAGGGCGGCGACCGCAGCGCCTATCTCGACATGCCCGATATCCTCAAGGCCCTGGGCGACCCGGTCGTTCTGGCCGCGACTGCCACCGCAACGGCTCCGGTTGTGGCCGAGCTCGCCCGCGTGCTACCGATTACCCGCACGGTGGTCGACGAGACGGTGCGCGAGAACTTGCAGCTCGAGGATGACCGAGATCTTGCGAGCCGCGAGAACCGCCTGGTGTCAATCGTGGCAACGGGGGAGAAGACCGTCATCTACGTCAACTCGCGCGACCAGTCCGTGGCGCTTGCTAAGACGCTGCGCAAGCGGGTACCCGATTGCGCGACCCGCATCGCGTTCTATAACGCGGGGCTTGCGCGCTCCGATCGTCGCCGTGTCGAGGAAGCGTTTCGTGACGGCAGCCTCAGTTGCATCGTTTCGACCTCTGCCTTTGGTGAGGGCGTGAACCTGCCCGATATCCGCCATGTCGTGCTCTACCACATGCCGTTTGGCGCGATTGAGTTTAACCAGATGAGTGGCCGTGCCGGCCGCGATGGACAGCCCGCCGTGATTCACCTGCTCTATTCGTCGCGTGACGCTCGCATTAACGAGCGCCTGCTCGACTGCTACGCGCCCGAGCGCGACGAGCTCGTCACGCTCTATCGAGCGCTGCAGACTATGTGGCGCTCCAACCGCGGCAAGACCGGAGACGACTCGTTTAGTGCGAGCGATATCGACATCGCGCAGATGTGTCTTGCCATCGACGCGCGCACGCCGGTCGACGAGCGCTCGGTGGCAAGCGGTCTGGGAATCTTCGAAGAGCTTGGTTTCTGTCGCGTTTCGGGGTTTGACGACACCCGTCGCATCGCGATGGCAGAAAACCCCGGCCGTGTGCAATTGAGCAGGTCAATCCGCTATTTGGAGGGTCTGCGCTCGCGCATGGAGTTCTCGGCTTTCCGGAGCTGGGCGCTCGATTCGTGCGCTTCTGATATGCTAGCCAAAGTTAACCGCCCGATCGTACCGCGGGCCTAGGGGAAGGGGACCTCGATGGATGCCGCAGCCCGTACCGCCCATGATTCCACCCTCCAGCCGTTCTCGGAGATGGAGCACTATAAGCATGCCGATGAGCTGCCGCCCGAGATTATGGCGGACAGCTACGACAAGCTGGAGCGCCTGTGCCTCAAATATATGAATGAGGACGACTTCTCTAAGGTGGAGCAGGCCTATTGCTTTGCTGCCGAGAAGCACTGCAACCAAAAGCGGCGCTCGGGTGAGATGTACATCAACCATCCCGTCGAGGTGGCCATCATTTTGGCCGACCTCAAGATGGACTGCGATGTGGTGTGCGCCGCGCTGCTGCACGATACCGTCGAGGATACCGAGACCTCACTTGCCGATGTTTCCGGCCTGTTTGGCGATACGGTGGCCGAGCTCGTCGATGGCGTGACCAAGCTCACCAACATCGAAGTCGATAGCATGGACGAGAAGCAGGCGCTTACGCTGCGCAAGATGTTCCTCGCCATGTCCAAGGACATCCGCGTCATTATCGTTAAGCTTGCCGACCGCCTGCATAACATGCGTACGCTGGCGGCCCTTCGCGAGGACCGTCGCCTGTTTAAGGCCCGCGAGACCATGGACGTGTATGCGCCCCTGGCCGACCGTCTGGGCATGAGCTCTATTAAGTGGGAGCTCGAGGACCTGTCCTTCTTCTACCTTGAGCCCGATGCCTACCAGCGCATCGCGCGCATGGTGGCTGAGTCGCGCGAGGTTCGCGAGCGCTATCTGGCCGAGACCATCAAGACGCTCACCGACGAGCTCAACCGCATTGGCCTGGAGGGCTTCCAGATTAATGGCCGCTCCAAGCACTATTGGTCCATCTACCAAAAGATGAAGCGTAAGGGCAAGGAGTTCTCCGAGATCTACGACCTGGTGGCGCTGCGCGTCATCACGCATTCGGTGCGCGATTGCTACTCCACGCTCGGCGCGGTGCATACGCTGTGGCACCCCATGCCCGGTCGCTTTAAAGACTATATCGCCATGCCCAAGGTCAATAACTACCAGTCGCTCCATACGACGGTTATCGGTCCCACGGCCCGCCCGCTCGAGATTCAGATTCGAACCTATGAGATGCATGAGCAGGCCGAGTACGGCATTGCCGCCCACTGGCTATATAAGAAGTCGGGCGGATCGTCTGCGTCTAAGACCAATGATGCCCAGCGGCTGGACGACCAGATTAACTGGCTCAAACATTCGCTCGATTGGGCTGCGTCTGATGAGATCACCGACGCCAAGGAATACCTGCATTCGCTGAAGGTCGACCTCTTCGATCAAGAGATCTTCGTCTTTACGCCCAAGGGTGAGGTCATGGCGCTTCGTGCCGGTTCCACGCCGCTCGACTTTGCCTACGCCGTTCACACCGAGGTGGGCAACCACTGCGTCGGCGCTAAGATCAACGGTGCGGTGGCCCCGCTCACGCACGAGATCAAGACGGGCGACCGCGTTGAAATCCTGACCAACAAGAGTTCCAAGCCGTCTCGTGATTGGCTCAAGATCGTTAAGACACCTTCCGCCAAGTCAAAGATCCGCCGCTATTTTGCCGCCGCGACCAAGGACGACGACGCTGCTGCCGGCCGCGATATACTGGCCAAGGACTTGCGCAAGCGCGGGTATGGCATCTCTACGCCGCGATCCACGCGTGCGCTCAACGCCGTGGCGGAGCAGCTGAACTTCAAGCAGCTCGAGGACCTGTTTGCCGCCGTGGGCGCCGGCAAGGTCGCCCCGCGCGCTGTGGGTAACAAGGTCGAGCAAATCTTGGACCCCAAGCCCGAGGAACAGCTCACCAAGGCCGAGGCTATCGCCGAGGTCGTGAAACAGCCGGCCCGAGGCTCCAACCGAAAGCCGCAAAAGCGCGGCAAGAGCGCCAGTAACGGCATTATCGTCAAGGGCGAGAGCAACAGCGGCCTGCTGGTCCGTCTGGCACATTGCTGCAATCCGGTGACGGGCGACGATATCGTCGGCTTCATCACGCGCGGTCGTGGCGTTTCGGTGCATCGCGCCAACTGCCCCAACGTCAAGGGTCTTATGGAGCATCCCGAGCGCATGATCGAAGTGGAGTGGGACGGCGCTGCCGACACCCTCTTCCAGGTCGAGATCGTGGTCGAGTGCCTGGACCGCATGGGCCTGCTCAAGGATGTCACTATTGCCATTGGCGATGCGGGCGGCAATATCCTTTCTGCCGCCACGTCGACCAACCGCGAGGGCATTGCAACCCTGCGCTTTATGGTCGAGATCTCGGACGCGAGTGGTCTGGATCCGCTGCTGGCCTCTATCAGCAGCGTTGACTCGGTCTACGACGCACGCCGCCTGATGCCCGGCGAGGGTGGAGCCCAGCTTAAGCGCCGCGTTTAGTCGCGACGAACGCGCCACATTATCAATATTCGCTACACTCGAGGCATCGTTTGATGCCTCGAGTTCTATAGAGAGGAGAGGGACATGAGTGCTATGTCCTTGGATGTAACTCCCAAGGGGTCGGTCGAGATCGAGACGTTCGTAAACGGTCCCATTCAGACCAATAGCTATGCTCTTATTTCGGGCAATGAGTGCGTGATTATCGACCCCGCATGGGAAGGCGAGCGTTTGGTGGAGCATATTCGAGCCGAGCATGCCGGTGTACGCGTGCTTGGCGCCGTATGCACTCATGGCCATGCCGATCATGTTGGTGGTGTTGCCGGCGTGCGAACCACCGTTGGCGAGGGCTGCCGGTATGAGCTGTGTGCTAAGGATGCGGCGGTGCCGCATACGAACATCAAGGAACAGCGAGCTATGTGGGGCATTGAGACGCCCGACCCCGGGGAGCCGACGTGCCTGCTCGCCGAGGGCGATGCTATCGAGGTGGGCGATATCTGCCTGCAGGTGATTGAGACACCAGGGCATACGCCGGGCGGGATCGTCTTGTTCGCCGCCACCGAGCAGGGAAGCATCGCCTTTGTTGGCGACACCCTGTTCCCGGGCAGCCACGGCCGCACCGATCTTGCCGGTGGCGACGAGGCGGCGATTCTGCGCTCGCTCTCCAAGCTCGCCCGGCTTCTCCCGCCCGATACCGTTTGCCTAACCGGCCATGGCGATTCGACCACCATGGCACGCGAGCTCATGCAGAACCCTTTCATGCAGGTGTAGCTTTATAGTCAGCTTCTAAAGCACGAGAAGCGTCCAAACGTCAAGCTATTTTTCCCCAACGGGTCAATTTCGTAGGGCAAACGGTCAAAAAAGTCTGTTTGGACGATATTCGTGAACAAACGAACGTTTATGCTCGGGTGCGCCGTGGTAAAATCTCAGGCGTTATCGGAGCAACCTTACAGGAGGTTTCTTTTATGCTCGTCAACGCAGCAGACATGCTCAAGAAGGCCGAGGCCGGCAAGTATGGTCTCGGTGCCTTCAACACCAACAACCTCGAGTGGACCCTGGCTATTCTCCAGGCCGCAGAGGAGGCCAAGTCTCCGCTGATCCTTCAGTGCACCGCTGGTGCCGCTAAGTGGATGGGCGGTTTCAAGGTCTGCGCCGACATGGTCAAGGCTGCCGTCGAGGCCACGGGCGTTACCGTTCCCGTCGCCCTTCACCTCGATCACGGTTCTTACGAGGACTGCTTCAAGTGCATCGAGGCCGGCTTCACGTCCATCATGTATGACGGCTCTCACGAGGAGACCTTCCAGCTTAACCTCGACCGCACCAAGGAGCTCGTTGAGCTTGCCCACTCCAAGGGCATGTCCATCGAGGCCGAGGTCGGCGGCATTGGCGGCACCGAGGACGGCGTGACCTCCAGCGGCGAGCTCGCTGATCCTGCTGAGTGCAAGCAGATTGCTGACCTGGGCGTCGACTTCCTCGCCTGCGGTATCGGCAACATCCACGGCGTGTACCCTGCCGACTGGGCTGGCCTTTCCTTCGAGCGCCTGGGCGAGATTAAGGCTCAGACCGGCGACCTGCCCCTCGTCCTGCACGGTGGCACCGGCATCCCCGAGGATCAGATCAAGAAGGCCATCTCCCTGGGTATCTCCAAGATCAACGTCAACACCGATCTGCAGCTCGTCTTCGCCAAGGGCGTTCGCGAGTATATCGAGGCTGGCAAGGATCAGCAGGGCAAGGGCTTTGACCCCCGCAAGCTCCTCAAGCCTGGTCGCGAGAACATCGTTGCCCGCACCAAGGAGCTCATGGAGGAGTTTGGCTCCGTCAACAAGGCGTAAGCGTCGCTAAACTTCCCACCGGAAGCCCCGTCTCCCTACACTGTTTCCTTTGCGCTCACCTGGCTTCGCCAGAAGTCGCGCCAAGGAAACAGTTCCGGGAGACGGGGCTTCCTTCGTTTAACGCCGCAGGGTTACGAGTCTGAATTAAGATGGCTACTGGCTTTGCCAGAAGTCGCGCGACGGAATCAGCTCCGGGGAAACGGGGCCTCCTTTGTTAACTCGCTACAGGGTTACTGGGCTGAATTCATTTTTAGAGGTACCGTTTATCGGTGTTGAGGGTTCCTTTATTGGGGCTTTCTTTTTTTATCTCGCTACAATGGGCTTCAAGAGTTCTAATGACTTGGAGTTTGGTATGGCTGTTATTAATGTGCTGCCTTCGGATGGGAAGGTCATTGACGAGGGTCCTGTTGGTTGCTCTGTTGATGTTTGCTGTGATGATTTCCGTCATCTCGATATTGGACTGCCGCCCGAGATTCTTCGTCTCAAGGATGCCGGATATTTGACGCAGGCTGTTGCGGCTTGTGATCGTCTTTTGGGGCAGAATCCCGATCCCTCGCTTGCTGCCTGCGTTCGTGCCGAGCGGTATCGCATGCTTGAGACGCCGCTTCATTTTTCGGTGTCGCGCGATCGGGCTATTGCGATGATTCGCGAGGAGTGGCCTGAGTTTACCGAGGAGCAGTTTGACGATCTGATTGACCGTAAGCGTATTGACTGGCGCTTTATCGATGGCGAGCTGTTCGTTCTCGACAACTTCCTCGATTCGCTTCGCGTATATCCCAAAGAGGTCCCCGGCATGCGTCCCGATCCTACGGACGGAATTGCACTGCGCAACGAGATGCTCAGGGAGATGGAGTCACAAAACGGATTGACTCGCGTTATTACGCTTAAGGCGTCCTTGTCTGTCCCCGGCGCTCTAGAGGGGGAGACCGTTCGCGCTTGGCTTCCCGTAGCCGCCACCTGCCGCCAACAGTCTCAGGTCGAGATTCTCGACATGACGCCGGAGGGTGCTGTTGCTCCCGCGAACGCTTCGGCGCGTACCGCCTCGTGGTCTTCTTCGAGTGAGCGCTCATTCTCGGTGACTTATCGTTATCACATCGATGCTGCTTATTGTGATGTCTACGGTGGCACACTTCCGGTTCATCCGCGTATGGACGCGCCTCTGCCCGAGGATATTTCCGAGGACCGTCCGCACATTGCATTTACGCCGTATCTGCAGCAGCTGACGGCCAGCGTTGTTGGCGGACTCGAGGATCCGCTCGATCGCGCCCGTGCTATCTATGATTACCTGACGCAGTATATCGACTATCGCTATCAGCCGCCGTACTTGCTTTTGGGATCTATTGCCGATGACTGTGCGCATTCGCTCCGCGGCGATTGCGGCGTTATGGCGCTCACGTTTATCACCATGTGCCGTATCGCGGGCGTGCCTGCCCGTTGGCAGAGCGGCCTGTATGTTGCGCCCGATTCGGTGGGGTCGCACGACTGGGCAGAGTTCTATACGCCGCAGACCGGTTGGCTCAACGCCGACGTGTCATTTGGATCTTCTGCTCGCAGGATGGGGGAGGAGTGGCGCCGCCGTCACTACTTTGGCAATCTCGACCCGTGGCGTATGGTGGCCAACAATCGATTCCAGGCAGAGTTTGAGCCCTCTTTCGACGGCATGCGCGAGGACCCTTACGATAACCAGATGGGTGAGGCTTCGGTCGACGGTCGCGGATGCCGTCAGCGCGAGATGCTCCGCACGGTCGAACTCATCGAAATGCTCGAAGTTCCATTTTCGGACTAATCGGTAGAAAGCTGTGATAAACTAACTCACGCATTGCGTGCCCGAGTGGCGGAATTGGCAGACGCAGTGGACTCAAAATCCACCGTTGGCAACAACGTGCGAGTTCGAGTCTCGCCTCGGGCACCATACATGCAAG
>CABUSL010000055.1 GCA_902494295.1 uncultured Collinsella sp. | reverse complement strand
CGCCTTCGTGCCCGCCGCCGAGGGTTGCCACCGCAGCACGCGCGATACCCCACAGGTCGATACCGCCGTGCTCGTAGAAGCGCTCGTCCTCGACGTCAACGGTGCCCTGCAGCACGTAGCGGCCACGGTGCCTACGGCATCGAGGCCGCAGCCGAGACCTATCTGTCCAAGAGCGCCGCCGATCTCACCCTCAGCGAGGCCGCGCTGCTCATCGGCCTTCCCAACTCGCCCTCGCAGTACGACCCCACGGTCAACCCCGACCTAGCGCTGTCCCGTCGCAACAAGGTCCTCGACAACATGTTGCGCCTGGGCCACATCACGCAGGAGGAACACGATGCCGCACAGGCCGAGCCCATCACCCTCAACGTGACCGAGATTTCGGGCAGCGGCGTCGACGTATACTCGCAGCCCTACTTTGTCGCCTATGTTAAGCAGCTGCTGGAGCAGGAGTTCTCGACCGACGTGCTCTTTAAGGGCGGCCTGACCGTCAAGACCACCATCGACCCCACGATGCAGCAGGTGGCAGAGAATGCCGTTCGCGAGCAGCTCGACACGCTCTCGCTCGACGGCCTGGACATGGGCATGGTCGTCGTCGATCCCAAGACCGGCTACATCAAGTGCATGGTGGGCGGCTACGACTACAACGCCGACGAGAACCACGTAAACCATGCCACGGCCAAGCGTCCCGTCGGCTCCACCTTTAAGGCCTTTACGCTGGCAACTGCCATCCAAAACGGCATGAACCCCAACGTCACCCTCAACTGCAACTCGCCGCTCAAGGCCAAGGGCACCACAACCGAGGTACAAAACTACGCCAACCAGAGCTATGGCAACATCACGCTTAAGCAGGCGACGGCATACTCCTCCAACACCGGCTACATCCAGGTGGCGGAAGCCGTCGGCAACAGCAAGATCATCTCGCTCGTCAAAAAGCTCGGCATCGATCCCGCCAAGGACAACATCGAGGACGTTCCCGTCATGACGCTCGGCACCGGCTCGATCTCGCCGCTCGAGATGGCCGCCGCCTACGCGACGTTTGCCAACGGCGGCTACTATCGCCAGCCGATCGCCATCACCGAGATTGACTCTCGTACCGGTTCGGTGCTGTACCAGCACACCGACAATCCCTCACAGGTGCTTACCGAGGGCGAGGCCGCCGCGGTCACCGATGTTCTGTCCGGCGTCATGCAGGGCGGCGGTACGGGTGCTGCTGGCGCCCTGAGCGTCAACCAGCCCTATGCCGGCAAAACGGGCACCACCGACAACACCACTAACCTGTGGTTCTGCGGCTATACCCCGCAGCTGGCGTGCGCCCTGTGGACCGGCTATTCCGCGGGCGAGATCCCCATCCAAAAATACGGCACGGACCTGCTGGGCGACAGCACCAACCTGCCTGTCTTTAAGCGGTTTATGAACACCGTTCTGACCGGTACCGAGCGCGAGGAGTTTGCGACCGGAACGGCGCCCACCTACAAGAACAACAGCGTCTGGAAGTTCTACGGCACCAACAACACCAAGAAGACGGAGAACGACGACAAGGACGAGAACGAAGAGGAAGCCACCACGACGACTACCACGACGACCACGACCACCGAGACCACGGGCGGCGACACCACCGGCGGCACCGGTACGACCGGTGGCTCGACGGGCGGCTCCACTGGTGGTTCGACCGGCGGCGATGGCGGCACGCCTACGCCTACGCCCACTCCCGACCCCTCGCCCACGCCTGACGATACGGTCGGCTAGAAATCATCCGGCCATAAGCAACAAGGCCCCCGAGCAGCTTATTAACTGCTCGGGGGCCTTTTAGTTTAAAGCGACCTGGTGGGCGGTCTTTATACCGACAAACAAAAGGGGGGGGTACCGACCAACGTCGATACCCCTTACAAGCCACTATGTCAGTTCACGCAGTGCCGAGCGCACGACCCGCACGCCTACTTGCGAGAATTGCTCAGCTTATTGATCAGCGCCTCGAGACGCTCGCCGTCCTCGGCCGTCTGGGCAATAACCAAAATCGTATCGTTGCCGGCAAGCGAGCCAAGCACATCGGGCAACTCTGCCGCATCAACGGCGGCGGCGATGCCGGAAGCCGTGCCAGGCTGAGCCTTGATCATAACCAGATTATCGGTACGCAGAACGCCCGTTACGAGCTCGGAAACCATACGCTGCAGATGCAGGTCCTCTGCCAGAACATAGATGCCCTCAGGGAGCTTACGCAGCCCCATATCGGCAATATCACGAGAGACAGTCGCCTGCGTGCAATCAAAGCCCATAGCGCGGAGCTCATCGACCAGCACGCGCTGCGTGCGGACGTCCTTATTGCGCACAATATCTCTAATGGCATCCTGGCGCCCATTGCGTTTTTTAGCCATACAAACCCTCTCTCCAAAAGATGGCGGAGACAATCAATCAGTGATTGAATAGTTTAACGCTATTTGAAGGCTTTTGTGTATAAGAACGTATTTCGAAACAATTCTATGCAAGTTTGTTTCGAAATGAGCCGTTTAGGCGGTTTTTGCGCCCGTCCGGTTAAGAAAAGCTGCCAGATGCGTACACATCACGCAGCGCGCGGGCTTGGCGCTGGCGATCGGCCCAAACAACAGACCGAGCCCCCGATGGTTATCCTTGAGCGCGGCGACCATCTGACGGGTTCGAGGCGCCTCGAGCATATCACGCATGCGGGCGGAACGCTCGATTGACGACACCCCATGCGGGCTCAGACACAAATTCTCGATGCAGGCGACCAGTCCGGCAAAGTAGAACTTTTGGCTTGCCAGCTTGAGCCGACCACCGCTATCTGCTTCCGAGAGTGAGTCCGCAAGCTCGTCGAGCGCTCGGGTGTCATCGGATACCTTGGCATACATGGTGGGATCAAAGGCATCTGTAAGCTTAAGTGCCGCCGCGTGGAAACAAGCATCGCCGCAGCCGGACACGCATCGTGCCTGCGAAAGCGCATAAGCCATAAACTCAACCGTACGGTACGCCTTGCCGCGCGACAGGCATGCCTCAAACAGCGGACGGCTATACATCACGCCAGCGGTCTGAGCGACTAGGCCGCCCAAAATCAACTGGGGCAGCCCAGTCACCATAGAAGACTCGTCTTCTATGGCAATATGAGCAGCATCCAAGACGCGCGAATGGCGCTCTCGATGTGCATCATAGCGGTCGAGCGACACCGTGGGGAGCACTATGTCTGCCGTAGTATCGCACGCGATATCGACCATCTTGGAAAGGGACTGCGGAGCAAACCACTCATCGGCGTTCATAACGATGATTTGAGAGCCGCGCGAGGCAGCAAAACCGGCACGAAGACAAGCGCCGCGCTTCGCGTCCTCGACGTCAATCAAATCAATATGGATGTCCCTGTCGGCAGCAACTTGAAGCGAATGGCGCACACCGGCCGCAGCATCGCGGCAGACAACGACAATCTGCAAATCGTAGAGGTCTTGGTTCTGGATACTCTCGAGCGCACGCATCGCATAGCTGGGCGAACCTTCTACCACAAGGATCACCGAAAGTCGCGGATGCGAGCCACGTCGAACCAAGTTATCCGTCCTCTCGACAGCAATAAATCAAACCGTGGTTCATGGTACACCCCGGCAATAAAAGCAATGAGACACCGGTTGTATTGCACGCCAAGAACAGATGTTGCACACGCGCAGCCCACAGATGACAGGTGCCGACGCACGACGCGTCGAGCCCTCCCCTAGTCGAGCACGACAAGCTCGGCGGGATCGTAATCCACGCCCATAAACGTAAGGCCGCAGGCAGGAGCCGTGGGGCCCGCAGCGGTACGGTCGCAAGCATCGATGACCTCGCGCATCCACTCGGGTTCACGGCGATGCATGCCAATCTCGACAAGCGTGCCCACGATCGTGCGGACCATCGAATGCAGAAACGCATTGCCCTCGATGGTAAACGTCAGGATGTCCTCGCCAAACGCAACCTCATGGCCAAACTCGGCACGCATCACGCAGCGATGCGTGGGCTTGCCAACGGCCGAGGCAACCTTGCAAAAGCTCTTAAAGTCCTGCTCACCCAAAAGCGCGGGACAGACCGCAGACATGGCCTCGACGTCCAAGGGATAGCGATGCCACCACACGGCACCCCGTGAGAGCACGGGACGCGCGTCGCGATCGGCAATACGGTACGTATATGTACGTGAACGCGCATCAAAGCGTGCAGAAAAGCCTTTACGGGCCTTGTAGACCTCGTTTATGGCGATATCTTTGGGCAGCAGGGCATCCATAGCCCGCAGCCACCTACGGCGCGTCAAGGCGAGCTCAGCGTCCGTTACGGGCACGCTGATGTACTGAGCCACGGCATGTACGCCGGCATCGGTACGCCCCGCGCACGTCAGGACAATCGGACGGCGCAGGAGCGTCTCGATAGCGCGGCGCAGCTCGCCCGCAACCGTCGTCTGACCGGGCTGCTCGGCAAAGCCGCTGTAGGACGAGCCATCGTAGGCCACGCGGAAAACGAGCGTGGCATCGAGCTCGGGAATCGAATTGAAATCAGACGGCGCGGTCATGGACGCTCCCAACAAACAGGCAATGGCATTTCGACAAAAAAAGAGGGGTACGCGAACGTACCCCTCGAATATAGCCTATGCAGACGGATTGTCTACTCAGCGGTCTCCTCAGCAGGAGCCTCCTCGACGGCCTCGACCTTCTTGGGAGCAGCGGCCTTCTTGGGGGCCGGAGCAGCCTTCTTAGCCTTAGGCGTGCAAGGCTCGGTGACGAGCTCCATGATAACGATGGGAGCGTTGTCGCCCTTGCGGTTACCGAGCTTCATGATGCGGGTGTAACCGCCGTTGCGGTCCTGCCACATGCCCTGAGCAGCCTTGTCGAAGATCTCGGCAACGAGCTGCTTATCGCCGAGCTTGGCGATAGCCAGACGACGAGAGTGCAGGTCGCCCTTCTTGGCCCAAGTGATGATCGGGTCGACGACCGAACGCAGCGCCTTAGCGCGGGTCTCGGTGGTCTTGATGCGGTCGTTCTCGAAGAGGGCCTTAGCAAGGCTCTTCTTCATGGCCTTGGTGTGGCTCGCATCGGTGCCGAGCTTCAGGCCCTTCTTAACGTTGTGACGCATGGTCTAGTTTCTCCTCAAATATGCGAAGCATTAAGCCTTCAGGCTCAGGCCCATGGACTCAAGCTTGTCCTTCACTTCCTCGATCGACTTAACACCGAAGTTACGGATGTTGAGCAGATCGTTCTCCGAGAACTCAACGAGCTGACGGACCGAGTGAATGCTGGCGCGCTTAAGGCAGTTGTAGGAACGGACGGAAAGGTCCAGATCCTCGATCTGCTTGTCCAGCTCGGCGTTGTCGTTGGTGACCTCGGGAGCGAAGATCGAAGCCTCCTCCTCGACCTCGGGGGTCTCGGCAAGGTTCATAAAGGCGGCCATATGCTGGTTGATGATATTGGCAGCCTGGACCACGGCGTCGCGCGGGGCGATGGAGCCGTTGGTCTCGATCTCGAGGACAAGGCGGTCGTAGTCGGTGTGCTGACCGACACGGCAAGCCTCAACGAGCTTGGCGCAACGGGAAACCGGCGAGTACAGCGAGTCGACGTGGATCACACCGATGGGATCGTTGTCGCGCTTGTTGGCCTCGCCAGAAACATAGCCGCGGCCATAGCCGATGCGCATGCTCATGGTGAGATGGCCACCCTCGGTGAGCGTTGCGATGTGCTGCTCGGGGTTGACCAGCTCAAACTCGGACGGAATAAAGAAGTCCGCACCGGTGACCTCGCAGGGGCCGTCAACCGAGATGGTGGCGGTCGCCTCGTCGGTCGTGCCGAGAGCCCTGAAGACAAGACCCTTGACATTCAGGACGATGTCGGTGACATCCTCGACCATGTTAGGGATGGTCATGAACTCGTGCTGCGCGCCATCGATCTGAATAGCCTCGACGGCGGCACCCTCGAGCGAGGACAGAAGAACGCGACGAAGGGAGTTACCCAGCGTATCGCCGTAGCCACGCTCGAGCGGCTCGACGGAGACACGAGCAGACGTCTCGTTGATCTCTTCGACCTGAACCTGAGGCCTAATGAATTCTGACATGTATTACCTCCAGCCTCAGCAGCCCGGATGGACTACTTAGAGTAGAGCTCGACGATGAGCTGCTCGTTGATATCACCGCTGATCTGCTCACGCGTCGGCAGAGCGAGCACGTTACCAGACAGCTTCTCGATATCGACCTCGAGCCAGCCAGGGACCTCAAAGCGCTCGGAGGAAATCAGAGCCTCCTTGATGGGGAGGAGGTCACGGAACTTCTCGCCGACAGCGACGACGTCGCCGGCCTTGACGCGGTAGGACGGGATGTCCACGCGCTTGCCGTTCACGGTGAAGTGACCGTGACGGACGGACTGACGAGCCTCTTTGCGGGTGCGGGCGAAGCCAAGACGGAAGACGACGTTGTCGAGGCGAGACTCAAGAATAATCATGAGGTTCTCACCGGTGACGCCGTTCATCTTACGGGCCTTGTTGAAGTAGCCGTGGAACTGCTTCTCCAGAACGCCATAGATGAACTTGACCTTCTGCTTCTCGCGCAGCTGCATGCCGTACTCAGATTCCTTGCGACGGCGCTTGGGCTGACGGATAGATTCCTTCTTGCTGCTGTAACCGAGCTCAGCGGGATCGATCCCGAGCTGACGGCAGCGCTTAAGAACAGGAGTCCTGTCGATTGCCATATTGATACGATCCTTTCAGTTACACGCGGCGACGCTTCTTGGGGCGGCAGCCGTTGTGCGGAATGGGGGTCTTGTCCTGGATGCTCGAGACCTCGAGGCCAGCAGCCTGGAGGGAGCGGATGGCGGTCTCACGACCGGAGCCGGGGCCCTTGACGAAGACGGAAACCTTCTTCATACCGTGCTCCATGGCCTGCTTGGCAGCAGCCTCGGCAGCCATCTGGGCAGCGAACGGCGTGGACTTACGGGAGCCCTTGAAGCCCACCTGGCCAGCCGACTTCCAGGAAATGACGTTGCCCTGGGGATCGGTGATCGAAACGATCGTGTTGTTGAACGTAGAACGAATGTGAGCCTGGCCCACGGAAATGTTCTTACGGTCCGCGCGCTTCAGACGGGCAGCGCGAACGTTCTTCTTAGCAGTAGCCATCTATCTAGCGCTCCTTATTTCTTCTTCTTAGCACCGATCTGACGCTTCGGGCCCTTGCGGGTACGAGCGTTAGTGTGGGTGCGCTGGCCGCGGACCGGGAGGCCCTTGCGGTGACGAAGGCCGCGGTTGCAGCCGATGTCCATAAGGCGCTTGACGTTCTGGTTGCGCTCACGGCGGAGGTCGCCCTCAACCATGATCTGGTTCTTATCGATATAATCGCGGATGGCGTTAACCTCATCCTCGGTGAGGTCCTTAACGCGCGTATCCACGTTAACGTTGCACTCGACGCAAATCTTCGTCGCAGTGGTGCGGCCGATGCCGTAAATGTAGGTCAGACCGATCTCAACGCGCTTCTCACGCGGGAGGTCGACACCATTAATACGGGCCAACGTAGTCTCCTCTCTTAACCCTGACGCTGCTTATGACGGGGGTTCTCGCAAATGACGAGGACCTTGCCATGGCGCCTAATGATTTTGCACTTATCGCACATCTTCTTGACCGAAGGACGTACCTTCATCGTTCTTCCTTTCGGTAGCGCTCAAACTACTTCCCTACTATCTACTCGCCCAGCCGCAGGCGTTTAAAACTATGGCTGGTCTTCACACACAATCCGACCGTAGGTTGAGCTAAGCCTGCAGCCGGAAATGGAGTGCGTGTATGCGTGCCGCTATTTATAGCGATAGGTGATGCGGCCGCGGGTCAGGTCGTACGGGGAAAGCTCCACGACAACCCTGTCACCGGGGAGAATGCGGATGTAATTCATTCGGATCTTGCCAGAAATGTTGCACAGAACCGAATGACCGTTCTCGAGCTCGACCTTAAACATGGCATTGGGCAGTGGTTCCTTTACCGTACCCTCGAGCTCAATTGCGTCTTCCTTCTTCACAAGCAATCATCTTTCTCTAGAAAACGACAGCGATTGAGTATTCTACAACACGTATGCACGCATCGTAATAACTTCGTAATGGCTCCACAACTAAGTGGAACTTGTTACATTTGAAATGTAAAACAAAGCCGTTCCCTGATGCCCAAGATCGCCTTGAAATGAGAAGGCATAGACCTTGGGGTCATGCCTTCGAAATTGAAAGGCGAGGTTGGGCATCAGGGGGCGGCGACTTTTACATTTCTCCGCCTTGGAGCGAACACCAAGCACCTTGGGCATCCGTGGTGAGAATCACCGGACCGTCATTGGTAATGGCGACGGTGTTCTCGTAGTGCGCGGCGGGCAGGTGGTCGTTGGTCGTAACGATCCAACCGTCGGAGCCCGTGCTCACATGGTTGGAACCCATCGTAACCATCGGCTCAATGGCAATGACCATGCCGGCCTGGAGGCGAACGCCCCTCCCCTTCTTTCCATAGTTAGGAACGTTGGGGTCCTCGTGCATCACGCGACCAATGCCATGGCCCACATAATCACGAAGCACGCCGTAACCGTGAGACTCGGCGAGGGACTGAACGGCATAACCGACGTCCCCGATATGGTTACCGGGAACAGCCTGCTCGATGGCAGCCTTAAGGCAATCGCGCGTGACCTCGCACAAAGCCTTGGCTTCGGGCGTGGGGGTGCCGACGAAAAACGTCCAAGCGTTATCGCCGACCCAACCGTCGACAACGGCTCCCGTATCGATGGAGATGATATCGCCATCGCGCAGGATCATGTCGGGGTTGGGAATACCGTGGACCACGGCATCGTTGATCGATGCGCAAATGGTCCCCGGGAACCCGCCGTAACCCTTAAAGGCCGGGGTGCCGCCATGCATGCGGATAATCTGCTCCGCGAGCTGATCGAGCTCAAAAGTCGAAACGCCGGGGCGCACCATGGCTCCAACGTGGCGGAGCGCCATCTTAGATAGCGCTCCTGCCTTCTTCATCTGCTCGATTTGCGTTGCAGACTTAATCTTGATCATAGACCGAGAGCCTCTTTGACATCCCCGTACACGGTCTCGCGAGCCTGGTCACCGTTGACCGACTTGAGCAGACCCTGGCCACGATAGTAGTCGACGAGCGGGCTCGTGGACTTCTCGTAGACGTCGAGACGGTTCTTGATGGTCTCGGGCTTGTCGTCGTCGCGCTGATACATCTCGCCGCCACACTTGGGGCAGGTAGCATCGGCAGCGGTGCCGGTGTAACCGCAGGCGCGGCAGGTGCGACGCGAAGACAGACGATCGATAATGACCTCGGGGGCCACATCGACCAGAAGGGCGCAGTCGATCTCGCGACCCATGGCGGAGAGCTCGGAATCGAGCGTCACGGCCTGGGCGGTGTTGCGCGGGAAGCCGTCGAGGATGAAGCCCTGCTGGGCGTCATCGGCGGCAAGGCGCTCCTTGACAAGGTCGATCACGAGCTGATCGGGAACGAGCTCGCCAGCGTCCATGTACTTCTTAGCCTGAATACCAAGCTCGGTGCCACCCTTGACGGCAGCACGCAGCAGGTCGCCCGTGGAAATGTGAGCGACGCCAAACTCGGCGACGAGCTCCTGTGCGACGGTACCCTTACCGGCACCCGGAGCTCCGAGCAATACGAGGTTCATGAGCAATCCTCCTCTAGCCTATTTAAAGAATCCATCGTAATCATACATCTTGATCTGGCCTTCGAGCTTATCGACCGTGTCGAGCACGACGCCGACCATGATGAGGATGGACGTGCCGCCAAATGCCTGGATTAGCTGGTTACCCGTAAAGGAGAAGATGATCGAAGGCACGATGGCGATGAGCGCCAAAAAGACAGCGCTGGGAAGCGTAATCTTGTTGAGCGCGTTCTTGATGTAGGCCGCGGTAGCCCTACCCGGACGCACGCCCGGAATAAAGCCGCCCTGCTTCTTAAGGTTGTCGGCCGTGTCATCGGGGTTGAACACCATGGACGTGTAGAAGTACGCGAAAAACACGATGAGGACAACGTTAAGCACCCAGTTGAGCCAGCCGCGCGAAAGCGCAGAGGCAACTGCCTGGATCCAGCCGATGCCGGGGAAGAACACGGCAATCTGAGCCGGGAAGTACAGCAGCGCCGAAGCGAAGATGATCGGCACGACACCCGCGGTGTTGACCTTGATGGGCAGGTAGGTGGTCTGGCCACCCATCATGCGACGGCCCACGACGCGCTTAGCGTAGGAGACCGGGATGCGGCGCTGGCCGCGCTCAAGGAAAACAATCAACGGAATAACCAGCAGGATGATGGCGCAGATGATCACCATGGTGATGATGCCACCGGCATTGCCCTCGGTGCTGGAGAAGATAGCCTGCGGCAGACCGGCCATGATGTTCGCGAAGATGATCAGCGACATGCCATTGCCGATACCGCGCTGGGTGATGAGCTCACCAATCCACATGATCAGCATGGCGCCCGCAGTGAGCGTGCCGACGATCATGAGGTCGAAGATGATCTCGGGAGCGCCGGCGCCATTGAAGCTGATGCCGAAGCTCTTAAAGAGGAAGAGGTAACCAACGGAGTTGAGGATTGCCAGAGCCAGGGTGAGGTAACGCGAATACTGCGTAATCTTGGTCTGACCGACCTCGCCCTCGCGAGCAAGCTCATGCAGGGAAGGCACGACGGCCTGGAGCATCTGGAGGATGATCGAGCTGGTGATGTAAGGCATGATGCCCAGCGAAAACACCGACACATAGCTCAACGCGCCGCCAGAGAAAAGATTCAGGAGGGCCATAGCACCTGCGGCGACCGAATTGTTATCGGTCGAGAAAAGGCCCAGCATCCCCTGGAAGGGAATGCCGGGCACAGGAACGTGCGCACCAATGCGGTACACGACGAGCATAGCTATGGTAAAAAGAATCTTTTCGCGCAATTCTTTGATGCGGAAAGCATTCTTAAGACCATTTAGCACGGCAGCTCGACCTTTCCGCCGGCGGCCTCGATCTTGGCCTGCGCAGAAGCGCTGACCTTGTCGACCTTGACCGTGAACTTCTTGGTGAGCTCACCATTGCCGAGCACCTTGACGGGCTCGAACTCGCTCTTGGTGATGCGAGCGGCCTTAAGAGCGGCACCGTCGATCACAGCGCCGTCCTCGAACTTACGCTCGAGACGCTCAACGTTAACAGCGGTGTACTCGATACGACGGGGGTTGCGGAAGCCCGGAAGCTTGGGCAGGCGCATAGCCAGCGGAGTCTGGCCACCCTCGAAGCCGGCACCCTTGGTGCCGCCAGAGCGGGAACCCTGGCCCTTCTGACCGCGGCCAGAAGTGGTGCCGTGACCCGAAGAATTGCCACGGCCGACGCGCTTGCGGTTCTTGGTGGAACCGGGCGCGGGAGTAAGATCGTGAAGCTGCATTTGCTACTCCTCTACAATCTCGACAAGGTGCTTGACCTTGAAGATCATGCCGCGGACGGACTCGTTGTCAGCAATCTCGCGAACCTCGCGGATCCTGTGGAGACCGAGGGCACGGACAGTACGGACCTGGTCCTGCTTGCAACCGTTGGTGCTGCGGACCTGCTTGATCTTGATGGTGTCAGCCATGCTTAGTTCTCCTTACCGACGAACATCTCGGAGACCGTCAGGCCACGGCGAGTTGGCATGGGCAAGTCCGCTGAGGTGCCCATGGCCATCTCCAAGGCATCTCTCGATGCCAAGAAGAACATGTTCCACGTGCCGGTGACCGAGCAGGGCACCATCCCGCACGAGGTTCT